>CAYOEF010000009.1:20956-26806 GCA_964402805.1 uncultured Rhodanobacteraceae bacterium
GGAACGCACCTACGCCTGCACGAAATGCCACGCGTAGCGGGCCGGGTCCGATGCCACGCGGGTGATGCGTCCGGCGGACGTATCCGCGAAGTGCGTGCTGAAATACAGCGCGTCGTGGTCCGCGCACCACGCGAGGACACGCTCGCGGGACGTGGCGGCACGCGGCTTGTCTTCGCAGAAGGTGGAGTTCCAGTGCGGATGGTCGACCTGGAGCGGGCTGTGCATGACATCGCCACCGAAGAGCGCGTACCGGCCCGCCGAGGCCACTGCGATGGAGGCATGGTCGGGCGTGTGGCCCGGCGTGGCCAGGTACGTCAATCCGTCGCCAAGATCGGCGGGGTGTGCCGCATCGAACGGTGCCGCGAGGCCGGCGTCCAGGATCGGTTGCAGGCTGTCCGCAAGGATCGTACGACGCATTGGGTCGCGCCGCCATGCTTCCAGTTCGCGTGCCGAAAAGACATAACGTGCGCGCGGGAACATCGGCCGCCAATGCCCGCCCTCGCGACAGGTGTTCCAGCCGACGTGATCGATGTGCAAGTGCGTCATCACCACCGTGTCGACGGCCTCGCGTGCGACGCCGGCGGCGGCCAGGCGTTCGGCGAAGTCGGTGTGCAGGTGATCGAAGAGAGGATTCCCGTCGCGATCCCGGTCGTTGCCGATGCCGGTGTCGACCACGATCAGGCGCTTCGGTGTGCGCACGACCCAGCTGTGGACTGACAGTGGCAGGTTGCCCTGCACGCCGGCCGGGGCGAGCTCCGCCTGGTGGTCGGGAAACAGTCGCGCGGCGGGGATTTCGATCCGGTGTTCGGTGACGCGGGTGATCCGGACATCGCCGATGGTGTAGGTGTCGGTGTGGGTCATGGGAGAAGGCCTCGGAGACTCGGAGATGCGAGATGGGAGACGCTGCGCCGCTTTTCAATCACGTTCGCCGTGACGGACGCCGACACCCGCCATGTGCGCCGGCGCACCGAATGTTTCCGCGTACAGCGCGCTGACCCAGTCGAGGAAAATGCGTACGCGCGGCGACAACTGGCGACGGTGCGGATACAGCGCCGTCACTGGCAAACCCGGGCCGGGCCAGTCGGCGAGCACCTCGACCAGACGGCCCTCGCGCAATGCCGGTTCGACGTGGAAGCGCGGCAGCTGGATCAGGCCGCACCCGCGGAGGGCGGCGGCCACGTAGCTTTCGGCGTAGTTGACCGACAGCCAGCCTGGAAGATCGTAGGTGCGCACCTTGCCGTCGACGACGAACTCGAAGGGATATTCGACACCGCCGCTGGCGTTGAAGAACTTCACCGCATGATGCGCGGCAAGCTCCGACGGATGGCGCGGCGTGCCGAAGCGGGCGAGGTACGCCGGGCTGGCGCAGGTGACCTCCGGGATGACGGCCAGCCGCCGTGCCACGAGGTTCGAGTCGCGCGGCGTCCCGCCGCGGATGGCGCAGTCGATACCCTCGCGCACCAGATCCACCAGACGGTCCTCGCTGCTGATCATGATCTCGACGTGCGGATAGCGTGCATGGAATTCGTCGATGCGCGGCAGCACGATCGCCGTGGCATGGGTGCCGTGCACGTCCACGCGCAGGATGCCGCGCGGATCGGCCGCGGCATGCCGCAGCCCGGCTTCGGCATCGTCCAGTTCACTCAGGACATGCACGCAGCGTTCGTAGAACGCCTGGCCGTCGGGCGTCGGGCGCACGTGCCGCGTGGTGCGCTCCAGCAGCCGCGTATTCAGGCGCGCTTCCAGTTGCTTGATGGCATGCGTGGCGCTTGCGCGCGGGATGTCGAGCATGTCGGCGGCGCGGCTGAAGCTGCGCAATTCGACGATGCGCGTGAACAGGTGCAGGGAATCGAGGTGGTCCACGACTATTCGTTGTTACCGGAAATGAAATAGTCATTCCAATTCTATGGCATTTATGCGTGTGGATGAAATGTCGAAAATACGGCTCCACAACGATTCCCTCATGCCCAACAGGAGCCCACCATGCTCTGGTCGAACCTCAAAACATCCGGGCCCAGCCCGGAAATGGACACACTGGTCACCCGTATCGAAGCATTCGGCAGCCCCGATGTGGTGACGCTCGACACCACGAACGTGCGCGATCCGGGACTGGACGAGGTCGTCGTGCGCGTCGCGGCGGCCAGCGTCAACCCACTCGACGTGGCGATCATCGCCGGCCACATGCAGTCGGTCTTTCCCGTCGCGATGCCGTATGTGCCGGGCACGGACTTCAGCGGCATCGTTGCAGCGGTCGGTGCGCGGGTCGACGATGTCAAACCGGGTGACCGCGTGGTCGGACGCACGGCGCCGCAAGCCGGTGGCGCGTTCGCCGAACATCTCGTGATCGCCGCCGCCAGCCTGTGCGGCATGCCGCAAGCGATGGACTTTGAGCAGGCGGCGGCCTTGCCGACCACGTTCGGCGCGTCCTGCCAGGCACTGTTCGACGCCGGTCGCCTGCAAGCCGGGCAACGGGTGCTGATCCATGCGGGTGCCGGCGGTGTCGGCACCATGGCCATCCAACAGGCGCACCACGCAGGCGCGCACGTCATCGCGACCGCCTCGGCGCACAACCATGACCTGGTGAAGGCCCTCGGTGCGGACGAGGTCATCGACCCTCGCAGCGCGGACTTCACCCGCGTGCGTGACATCGACCTGGTGCTGGACACGCTCGGTGGCGAGACGCTGGAGAAATCATGGTCGGTGCTGCGCGTCGGCGGGCGTATCGTCAGCCTGGTGGAATTCGGCATCGAGCCCCGCGACGGCCACCGTGGCGAGTTCGTGTTCTTTGCCGATGCGGCGCCGTTTCTGCCGCGGGCAACCCGCATGTTCGAGGCCGGACAGCTCCGGGTCGTCATCGATTCGGTGATGCCACTGATCGAGGCGCGTGTCGCGCTGGAGAAGGTCGCGTCCCGTCACGCACGCGGCAAGGTCGTCCTTGGCGTCGGCCGCTGATCCGCATGCACGTGTCCGGCATTCCGCCCTTGCATCATCTTTCAGGAGACTATTCCATGCCCCATGCACATGACCCCGGCACCTTTCTTCTTGGCGACCGCCGCGTCAGGCGCCTTGGCTATGGCGCCATGCAACTGGCCGGCCCCGGCGTGTTCGGTCCGCCCGGGGACCGGGACGCCGCGGTGTCCGTGTTGCGCGCGGCCGTCGAGAACGGCGTCAACCACATCGACACCAGCGACTACTACGGCCCGTACGTCACCAATCAGCTGATCCGCGAAGCACTGCATCCGTACCCGAAGGACCTCGTCATCGTCACCAAGATCGGGGCGCGCCGCGGCGTCGATGGATCGTGGCTGACGGCGATGGCGCCAGATGAACTGGAACGGGCGGTGCACGACAACCTGCGCAACCTGAAGCTGGACGTGCTCGAGGTGGTCAACCTGCGCATCATGTTCGACAGCCACGGCCCCGCCGAAGGGTCGATCGAGGCGCCACTGGCCGCGCTGGCCGAATTGCAACGACGCGGACTGGTGCGCCATATCGGCCTGAGCAACGTCACCCCGTCGCAAGTGGCGGAGGGCCGGCGGCTTGCGCACATCGCGTGCGTGCAGAACCAGTACAACCTTGCGCACCGCGGCGACGATGCGTTGATCGATACGCTGGCACAGGCGGGGATCGCCTACGTGCCGTTCTTTCCGCTCGGTGGATTCACGCCATTGCAGTCGCATACGCTGTCCGACGTGGCCCGTTCACTGGACGCCACGCCGATGCAGGTGGCGCTTGCCTGGCTGCTGCAGCGCGCACCGAACATTCTGCTGATTCCCGGCACGTCGTCGCTTGCGCACCTGCAAGAGAACCTGGCCGCCGGTGCGCTCGCATTGCCTGCGGCGGCCATCGCCAAGCTGGACACGGTAGCGGTGGCGCAGGTTCGTTGACGTTTCCGGCGCGGCAAATAGCCGCTTGCCGGCCGCGACGGAACCCGCCGCTGCCGCGTGGATGGTGAATCCCCACGCTGGCGGGCCGCGTGCGGTACGATGCACGGCAGGGTCATTGAATACGCATGGCGCAGACCCCACTCCGGACGGTTGGAACCTTGCGAATCCAACGTGTTCCAAGTGAGCAGCCACTTCAACGATGCCGCAGGAGCAAACCGTGCGATCAAACAATCCGATGCTCAAGAGCCAGACGTTCCAGAAGACCCTGGCCGATGGCGAACGCATGACGCTGGACGGCACCGTCAGCAAGACCGCCTTGCTGCTGGTGCTGGCCATCATCACCGCCGCCTGGACCTGGTACCGGTTTTCCACCGCCTTTGCCACGGCACAACTGGGCGTCGAGGCCGGGGCCCAGTCACCGGCGCTGATCGCCATGGGCGCGGTCACGCCCTACATGATAGGTGGCCTGGTGGTCGGCTTCGTACTGGCGCTGGTGTCGGCCTTCAAGCCGCGCTGGAGCGGCATCACCGCGCCTCTTTACGCGCTTGCCGAAGGCTTTGCGCTGGGTGGTTTCTCCGCCTTCATGAACGTGCGCTACGGCGGCATCGTGCTGCAGGCGGTGCTGCTGACGGCCGGGGTGATGGCGGTGATGCTGGTGGCCTACCGCTCGGGCCTGATCCGCGTGACCGACAAGTTCCGGCTGGGCGTGGTCGCGGCCACCGGCGCGATCTTCCTGCTGTACCTGGTCGACATGGGATTGCATGCCTTCACCAGCGTGGATATCCCGTTCATCCAGGGCTCGGGCATGATGGGCATTGGCTTCAGCCTGCTCGTCGTGGGCCTGGCGGCGCTCAACCTGGTGCTCGATTTCGACATGATCGAGCAGGGCGTTGCGCGCGGCGCCCCCAAGTTCATGGAGTGGTACGGCGCGTTTGCGCTGATGGTGACGCTGGTGTGGCTGTACCTGGAAATCCTGCGTCTTCTGGCCAAGGCCCGGGATTGACCTTGCCGGAATGAATCTGTCGTCGTGATGCAAAGGCCGGAACAGTGTGTTCCGGCCTTTTGTATGCACAATTTGTCGTTGGCGGCGTATCATGGGGCGCATACGAACGCATGTTCAAAGGTCGACACAGCACTGTGTCGGCCTTTGCCGTTTTCTACCCATGGCGGTGACGCATGAGTACTTCGGTCGACAACCTGCCGGTTGATGTGGCGGCTTCGGCTGCCGAAAAAGCAGGGCACACGGGGCGCACCTCGTTCGGCGTGCTGGGCGCGATCAGCTTTTCGCACGTCCTCAACGACATGATCCAGTCGTTGATCCTGGCCATCTATCCGCTCCTCAAGACCGGATTCGACCTCAGTTTCGTACAGGTCGGGCTGATCACCTTCACCTTCCAGTTGACGGCCTCGCTCCTGCAGCCCCTGGTCGGACATATCGCCGATCGCCGGCCGCTCCCCTACTCGCTGCCGGTCGGCATGGGCTTCACCTTGTGCGGCCTGCTGCTGCTGTCGGTCGCGCCGAACTATCCCTTGCTGTTGCTGGCGGCGGGGCTGGTGGGGACCGGATCGTCGGTGTTCCACCCCGAATCCTCGCGCGTGGCACGAATGGCCTCGGGGGGCCGTTACGGCCTGGCGCAGTCCGTGTTCCAGATTGGCGGCAACCTCGGTTCGTCGCTGGGTCCGCTGCTGGCGGCGTGGATCGTGCTGGCCAACGGGCGCGGCAGCGTGGCCTGGTTTGCGCTGGCCGCGCTCCTGGCCATCGTGGTGCTGGTGCAGGTGGGCGGCTGGTACGGCCGCAACGTCAAGTCGCGACGCCAGCGCAAGGTGGTCGCCGTTGCACCGCCCATCACATCCAGGACGGTGGTCCGGCGTACCGTGGCGGTGCTGATGGTGCTGATCTTTTCCAAGTTCTTTTACCTGGCCAGCATCAGCACGTATTTCGAGTTCTACCTGATCCACCATT
>CAYOEF010000010.1:0-26546 GCA_964402805.1 uncultured Rhodanobacteraceae bacterium
TCGCACTTGCGAACGGATACACGACGCCGCACGCCTTGACCTTGCGAGGGCGAGGGCGAGGGCGAGGGCGTGGACGGGGGCACGGCACGCCGTGCCCCTACTCGCGTTGGGGAGGGCGATGCATAAATGCGGAATTGTGTGGGGGCACGGCGTGCCGTGCCCCCGCCGGCCGGCGCCAACGCCATCAAGACCCCCGCCGTCATGACGGGTTCGCCATGTCGTCGCAACCCAAGCGTCGGCCGATGCTTGCACAACGCACAGGAAAAACTGCTCGGCGCATACACTCCCGCACGCATGTCCGACTTTCCCGGACAGCCGGGCGCGGCAGCCGTGCTCAGGGGCGGCACATGGCCTTGCGGGTGAGTTCGTCGGCGCGGCTTTCGAGCAGGTCCATCATTGCGGGATAGACCTGCCGTTCCTCTTTTTCGTCGTGCGCTTCGAGCATCAACAGGAAACGGCGCAGGGACGCGGGCTCGTCCAGGCGGCCCAGGTGGGCGCGCAGGTCGGCGTGTTCGCGCAACAGGCCGTCGACCATGGCACGCTCGGCGCCGGCTGCGAGCCAGGCCGGAAACAGCAAGGTTTCCTCGATGCCCAGATGGCGGCCCAGGACATGGCGCAACCAGTGCCGACGGTCGCCATCTTCCAGGGCGCAGGCGAGGGCGGCCTCGATGACCGCATGGTCGCGCGCGAGATAGTCGGCCAGTGTCACCACTTGCAAGGTATGCACGATCAGCGCCACGTGGCCGTCGCGATCTGCCGCCAGGGGATGCCGCGCCAACGTGTGACCGGCCTCGGCCAGGGCGGCCGCCATGGGGATCGCGAGCGCGAAGCGGGCCTGTACCAGCTGGTAGTCGCCGGGTTCGAGCGTGGCGAGCAGGGCGGTGAGCGCGGCTGCGTCCTTCAGCACCACCGGCACGCGTGTCCGCAGCCACGCACTGCGCGCCTTTTGCGGGACGGCCGCGCTGCTGGTTTCGTCCGCGTGGATGTCGAGCATGAAACGCGCATCGGGTGCGACATGGTCCAGTCGCCAGCGCGTCCCCGGCGCGATCCAGCACGTCTCACCGGCACGCAGGGTACGCGTGACGATGCGGCCCGGTTCCAGGCGCTGCATGTCCAGCGCCGCCGCGGCGACGTGCAGCCGCTCCCAGCGGTTCGCGCGCGGCGCGTGCCAGTGGCGCAGGTAACCGGGTACGTCGGCATGCACGAATTCACGTGGCCGGCCCAGCTTGCGCATGTGTGGCGATGGCGTGTCGTCGCGTGGACGGTCGTCCGGCGCCGTGGCGGTGGTGATGAGGCTTGGCATGCGGCGTGTTTTAGCGCAACCGGTGGCGCGGTGCATTGCCGTGCGTCAGTGCGTACGCGGCCACGGCGTCATTACTTGACGTAGCGTGCCACCACGTCGGCCATGGCCTGCTCCGTCGGGCCGCCCTCGCGGCGCAGGCCTTCCAGGGCGCCGCGACGATCCGCCATGGCGCGGTTCTGGCTTGCCTTCCACTTGCCGGTCAGGCGCGTCACCGGGATTTCAACGCCGACGATGTAGCGCATCTGGTCGGCGATGAAATCGGCCGGCGCGTCGTCGACGTGCCACGGCGTGGGGCGGTCCGACTCGTGATGCCGCGTGAGCGTTTCCAGGAACGGACGCAGCCATGCCGGGTCGTCGATGACACGCATGCGTCCCTCGGCGTGCACCACGACGTAGTCCCAGGTGGGCACTTCCTTGCCGTGCGTCTTGCTGCCCGGGTACCAGTCGGGCGAGACGTAGGCGTGCGGCCCCTGGAACATGACGAGCACGTCGTGTTGCGCATCGAAGTCCTTCCAGAGCGTGTTGGCGCGCGCCACGTGCCCGCGCAGGCACCCGAGCGGCGCCGGCTCGGGCGACCACTCGAAGGGAATGTGCGCGGCGTCCATGCCCTCGGCGGTGCGCACCACCAGCGTGGCGAACGGACAGGTGCGCATGACGTCGCAAAGGACCGGCAAGCGCTTTTCTTCAAAGGCCTTGGGCAGGTACATGGTGGTTGGACGGCCGTGTCGGGGATGACGCCATCTTCATCCTTTGGCCGCGTGTTCCGCAAGGTGCGGGCTGGCGGCACTCATGCCGGCGAGTCGTCCGCGTCCACTCCGGTCGTGTCGGTCTCGGTTGGCCCGGATATCCTGGGCCCGCCGCCGGGTGCGTCGTCGTCGGACGGCGCCGGAAGCGGCAGGTAGCGGCCTTCGCGCAGGTAGAGGTTGGAGGCCGGCAGGATCAGTTCGCAGCCCTGCGCACGCGCGATGGCGGCGATGGCGAGGAGGATGTCCTCGCGTATACGGCAGAATTCCGCATAGGGCAGGAAGGTGCCGGGCGGGTTGGTTTGCACGTAGGCGTAAACGGAAAGCCGCAGTGCGCCATCGCCGAAATGTGCGAAGCGGAACACGAAGTAGCCCAGGTCGGCGCGCTTGGCGAGCATGGCGTTGCCTTCGCGGATGATGGCCTCGACCTTGTCGAAATCGCGGTAGCGCAGCAGCACCGACTCGGACATCTCGCGCCACGTCAGGCGCGAGTGGTTGGTGACGCTCTTGGTGTTGAACAGCGCGTTGGGCACGAAGTGCAGCTTGCCGTCCCAGCCGCGCACGCGCGTGGCGCGCCAGCCGATCTGTTGCACGGTGCCGGAAATGCCGGCGCTGGTGAGGATGATGTCCTCGCCGATGCGAAAGATGCGGCTGGCGTACACCGTCATGCCGCCAAGGAGATTGGCCACCAGGGTCTGCGCCGCGAAACCGAGCGCCACGCCGGCGGCGCCGCCGAAGGCCAGCAGTCCGGCGACGGAAACTCCCAGCGTCTGCAGGATGGTGAGCAGGGCGAAGATGATCACGGCCACCCAGCACAGCTTGCCGATGCCGTCCACGGCTGTCGCATCGATGGTGTTGTCGCCGCCGTCGCCGCGGGCCAGGTAATCGTGCTGCACACGCACGATCATGCGGACGAGGAACCAGCTGATGATCACGGTGACGAGGATCTTGAGGGTTGCCGGGAAGATGCGATCGATCAGGACGATGTTCCCCGTCGGGGAAAAGTGCCGCACCACGATGACCAGGCCGAGCAGCCAGACCATCGCGCGCAGGGGCGCATCGAGCGCGGACAGGGCGCTGTGCAGCCATGGCCGTTCAGCCGGTTGGAGACGCTTGACGAGCCGGCCGATCAGCCAGTGCAGCAGGCGCCCGATGATCAGCGCGCAGACCACCACCACCGGCACGAAAATCCATTGCTGCCATTCGGTGACGAGCTTTGCGAACGAATCCATGGTCAGGTCTCCATGTGCGGCTTGGGGAACGCCCGGGAGCGCGTCGATTGCCGGGGACTTGGCTGCCGGCCCCGCACGGGGTACGCCCCTTCGTGCCGCGTGGTTGCCAAGGGCCGACTATACCTGCACTTGCCGGGTCTAGAATGGGCCATCGTATTACGCCATGGCGCGCGCGTGCCGGTTGGTCGTCGGCCCGCGTGCGGCGGGGGGCGTCGTTCCCGAAGCGGTACCGGCGACGCGGCTGCCGGCCCGTTCCGTGGCCTGCAGGAGACCCGTGACCATCATGCGCACCCATCATGATCCCAACGCCATCGGCGCCATGGCTGCCCACCCGGTCGAAACAGCCACCGTGCGCCGGGTGCCGGTGTTCATGATCGTGGCGGCGGCGTTGATGATGACGTCGCTCGACTCGACCATCGTCGCCACGGCGCTGGATACGCTGCAGCGCGACCTCGGGGCATCGATCAACTGGGTTGGCTGGACGATCACGGCGTATGCGTTCGGGCTTTTGCTGATGCTGCCGATCAGCGGCGCACTCAGCCAGCGCCATGGCCACCGGCGCGTGTTCGTGGTGTCGGTGGTGGTGTTCGCGGGCGCTTCGGCGTTGTGCGGCATGGCCGGCAACATTTACACGCTGGTCGCCCTGCGCGCGGTGCAGGCGGCGGGCGGCGCCGGTTTCACGCCGTCGGTGACCGCGATCATCGTCGCGTATTTCGGCAAGGAGCGCGACCGCGCCGTCAGCCTGTTCGGCAGCATCTTCGCCATTGGCGCCATGATCGGGCCGGTGTTTGGCGGCCTGTTCGTGACGTATTGGAGCTGGCGCGGGATATTCTGGATCAACGTGCCGATCAGCGCGGTGGTGATCGCCCTGACCCTGCATTTCGTTCCGCGCGACCCGCCGCGTCCTCCGCAGGCGCGGGTGCGCACGGATCTGTCCGGCATGGCCGTCCTCGGCCTTGGTTTGCTGGCCGGGATGTTCGCGGTCAGCTACCTCGGCGAAGGTACCGCGCGCATCTGGTCGCCCGCCTTTGCGTTGCCACTGGTCGTCGCCGTCGTCGGCCTGTGGCTGTTCTTCCGCCACATCAACCGCTCGCCGTATCCGTTCATCCGCCCTGACGTGATCCACGGGCCCGGCTTTGGCGCGGTCAACCTGCTCAACGTGCTCTACAGCGGCATCCCGATCGGCCTGGTGGCACTGGTGCCCCTGTATGCCGCCAATCGCTACGGCATCGGCGCGCTTGCGGCCGGCACCCTGCTGGTGACCGAAGGCGCGGCGTCCATCCTGTTGTCGGTCGGCGGCACGCTGGCCTTGCGCCGCACCGGCTACCGCCTGCCCATCTATGCCGGGACGGTGGTTGCCGCCGTCGGTGTGTTGCTGCTTGCCGTCGATCCGCCGACGGGTATTTCGGCCTATGCCTGGCTGGCGGGTGCCGCGGCCCTGGTTGGCGCCGGGACCGGCGTGGTCAGCCCGGCCAGCCGCAACGCGGGCTTGCAGCTGGCACCGGAGCGTTCCGCGACCATTGCCGGGGTGCGCACGATGTGCATCAACATCGGGGCCATCACCACCGTCGACGTCATCACCGCCATCCTGGCCGATTCGCATGACACCGGCGTGGCGCAGGGCTGGGTGTATCTGGTCGTCGGCCTGGTGCTGGTCGCGACCTTGCCGGTGGTGTCCCGCGTGCCGGAACACCACGGGTCGTGGTGACGGTGCTTACTCGTCCCAGAGACCGGCCAGCGTGTAGCCGCCTCCGGGGACCGTCCACAGGCTGCCGTCGAGGTAGCGCCGGTGGCGGTCGAGTCCGGCGATGCGGGCCATGTCCGCGTCGTCCAGCGCGAGCTGCGCGGCCTGGAAGTTTTCACGGATGCGACCGGCATTCACGGATTTCGGAATCACCGCTGTACCGCGTCGCAGCGCCCATGCGATCAGGACCTGGGCGGGACTGGCACCGGCGCGTTCCGCAATCGCGCGGATGGCGGGATCGTCCAGCAACACCGGCTCGCCGGCACCCTTGAGTCCGTGCGGGCGGTCCCTGGAACCGAGCGGCGAGTATGCGGTGACGTGGATGCCGTTTTGCGTGCAATAGGCCAGCAGTTCCGGCTGCTGCAGATAGGGATGCAGTTCGACCTGGTTCATGGCCGGCTTGATGCGCCCCTCGGCAAGCACGCGCGCGAGTTTGTGCGCGCTGAAATTGGACACCCCGATATGCCGCGTCAGGCCTGCTGCCACGCAGGTTTCCATGGCGTGCCACGTGGCCATGAACGGCAGTTCCTCCGGCGGGATGAAATCGTCCGCCTGCGGCGGGAAGCGCGCGGATTTGCGCAGGGCAACCGGCCAGTGCATCAGGTAAAGGTCGAGATGATCGAGCCCCAGGTCACGCAGCGTGGCCTCGAGCGCCGGCCGGACGTCTTCGGGCGCATGGAAGCTGTTCCAGAGCTTGGACGTGACCCACAGTTCATCGCGCCCGACGCCATCCGCCATGGCGTCGCGGATGCCCGCCCCAACCTCCGTCTCGTTGTCGTAGGCCGACGCCCCGTCGATATGCCGGTAACCAACCCGGATGGCCTCGCGTACCGCGGCACGCACTTCGCCGGGCTTGGACTTCCACGTCCCCAGTCCCAGTTCGGGCATGGGCTTTCCGTTGGCCAGTTGCAGGGTATTCATTGCGGGTCTCCGTGGCGTGCGATGCCCTACAGCATAAGACCGTGGCGGCGCGCGGGTCCGCATGGCGGCTGACTGCCGGACCGTGCGTTCACGCGAGGGTGCCCTCGATGATGACGATCGTGGCTTCGGCGAGGACTTTCCCGTCGCTCTCGATGCGGCAGCGGCAGGCGGCGGCGCCGCCTTCGCTTCCGAACGCGGAGTGTGTCCGGATTTCGAGGTTTTGCCCTTCAAGGAACCACGCGACATGCCCGTGGTAGCGGCGCGTGCCGAGCAGCATGCCGGTGTGGGGCGCCTGGCCGCGGCGCCGTGCGCGCAGGCTGGCGTGCGCGGCCACTGCCTGGGCCATCATCTCAAGGCCGGCCCAGACCGGAACACCCTGGCCGCTGACGAAAAACGGATGCTCGGGGCAGATGCGCGCAAGGACGCGGATGTCGTCGTCCGTTTCGTCCAGTACTTCGTCGATCAGGATGGCCTGGCCGGCATGTGGCAGCAGCTGCGACGGGTGGGGATAAGCCATCAACGGGGCTCCAGGGGCTTGATGTCAAGGCGCAGCCTGGCCGGCGGGACCGCGATGCTCAGGCGTGCGCGGGCCAGCGGGCCCGGGCTGCGGACGATGTGTGCGATCAGGCGACCACGTTCGAGCACGTCGCGAACCTCGGATCCATCGGCTGCATGGGTTACCTCGAGCGTGAGTCCGTGCAACCGTGGCCGAAGGTTCGCCGGGCTGGCGATGGCCAGTTGCAGCATGGCCACGATGAGCGCCGGGTGCATGTGGGCTTGTGGCGGGTGCATGGCGACATCGTGGCCGTCCCAGTCGATCGTGAACAGGTGCACTCCGAACAGGCTGGCGCCGGCCAGGCGGACGAAGGCACCGTCGACGTGCAGGCTGCCGATGAACGTGTCGGTGGTGTCCGCGCGGGCGATCTTCACCATCTGGTGCGCCTGGACGGCGGGGAGTGCCGCCGGCGCCAGCAGGCACATGGCGCCAGCCGGACCCATGCGCACGCACCCCGGTCCCCTGGGCAGGCTGGCGCAGCCGGCGAGGATCAGGCACAGCACCATGGTGGGCAGGTACCGTTTCATGGCTTGTCCTTGCGCCGGAGTGGCGGCAGGGACAGCGGTGTCAGCACGTAGCTGGCGAGAATGCCCACGCCGACCGCGAGGCCGAATGCGTGCACCGCCGGGATGCGGCTCAGTGCCAGCAGGCCAAACGACAGCAGGGTCGTCATCGCCGAAAGGGTGACGGCCAGCGCGGGCGAGCGTTCCCCGGCGCCCACCTCGCGCAGGAAAACGGCGTAGTCGCGACCCAATCCCAGGATCAGGATCAGGGCCACCACGACGAAGATGCTCACCGGTTCGTGCAGCCATCCCATCACGCCCAGGGTAATGCCCATGGCCACGACCGGCGGATACAGCATGCGCATGCCCTCGCGCAGGCCGTATCGCAGCAGCAGGATGCCGGCTATCAGCAGGTAGCCGATGGCCACCAGTGCCATGGCGCGCACGCGTACGCTTGCGAACGTGTCGGCAATGCGTCGCAGCGGTTCCACGTAGCGCACGCCGGCCAATCCGGCGGCAGCCACCGCCAGTTGCGTGCCATCGACTTGATGATTGCCGAAGACCGTGGCCAGCAACGCCACGCCGTGGCTGGTCCGGATGACGAAGTGGTGCAGGTCCGGCACGGCATCGAGCAACGACGTCGCACTGAGCGGCCGCCGCGGGGCTTCGTGCCAACGTTGTCCGATCCGGTCCACGAGTGCCGGCGGCAAGCCCATGCCGGCGAAAGCCCGATGCAATGCCGCCGGGTCGTCCAGCAGCGTGCGCCAGGCCGCCAGGCTGGCGCGCTGGCTTGCGACGGACGGGACAAACCGGGACAGCCCCAGCATGGTGACGTCCCCGTGTTGCTTGCCCAGACGCTGGAACAGGGCCGTCTCGCGCGCCAGCGCCTCATTCAGGTCATGGCCCTCGATCAGGAAGAAGCCGGGCGCCGGAAAGCGCGCCAGGGTACTGCGGATCCGGGCGTCCACCTGCGCGAGGCGGGGCGGGACGTAGGACAGGTCGCGCACGCTGTCGCTGGACGCAAGCTGGAACCAGCCCGGTACGCAAAGCAGCAGTGCGACGCACGGGACGATGTAGCGCCAACGCGCGCTGCGGCGTGACCGGGCCACGAAGCGGGCGGGCCAGTCGATGGCGGCGTTGGCGCGCACCGTCGGCGTTCGCGTCAGCGTGACGGGGAAGATCAGCACCACGACCAGCGCCGCCTCCAGCAACCCGGCGACCGAGAAAACCGCGATCTGCATCAGCGCCGGAAAACCCGTCAAGGCCAGGAACGCAAAGGCCAGCGCGCCGGTCGCAAGGCCGATCGCGAGGCCGGAACGAATCTTGCGCGACACGGCGTGCGGTGGTTCCCTGCCGAACCAGTACTCGCTGAAATACAGGAACGCGTAATCGATGGCGATGCCGAGCAGCGTCGTGCCGAACACCAGCGTCAGCGTGTTGATGGAGCCGAAGACGGCGACCACCGCCGCGCCGGCCGCCGCGACGCTGGCGAAAAGTTGCAGGAATCCCAGCACGTGCGGGGCCAGCGACCGGTACACGAGTGCGATCAGGACCATGATCAGCAGCGTCGAGACGACCGTCAGCAAGGTGGTTTCCCGTTTCGCTTCGTGGCGCGCCGCATTCGCGAAAAGGGCGGCACCGGTGGCCTCGAACCGGCATGTGCGGCAGGTTTTCCGCACCGCCCTGGCGGCGGCATCGACGGCATTGGCGGCGCGCTGGGCGTCCCGCGCGCCAAAGACGGCGGCGCCGGCGCGCATGCGGATGAGAAATACCCGCGTACCGTTGCGCAGGGTCGACAGCATCGCGCCGTCGGGAAGGAAATCCGGATAAGGGCGCGGCAGCCGCGATATGAACTTGCCGACGTAGCCGCCCGGGTCATCGCCGAAGTGCACCAGCCCCAGCGGACTGGCCAGGTGCGTGGCCACGTCCGTCGCCAGCGCCCTGGCACCTTCACTCTGGAAGCGCCCGCGTTCGGCTGGCGACAGCAGGGTGAACGGATGCGCGCGATACACGGCCAAGGCCTTCACCACCCCGGCGCCGTCACCTGACGCCACCATGCCTGCGTCCAGCAGGGTGGCACGCGCGGTGTCGGCCGCCGTGCGCGTCGCGGCATCGTCGGGACCGCTTACCACGGCCAGCAGCCGTCGCGTGAAGGCGCCGCGGCTGCGCTGGATGGCCTCGGCCAATGCGGGGTCGGCATGCTGGCCCGGCAACAGGGTCAGGATATTGGTTTCCAGCGGGCCGCCGGGAGCCATGCGCCATGCGGCCAGGGCGCACAACAGGCCCAGGGTCACGGCCCACGTGATCCAGCGCATCGCGCCGTACCGCGTCGGCTCACGCACCGGGTGGGGTATCCATCGGCTGGAACCGGATGTCCATGTGGGCGCCGGTGGAGTCGACGATGACCAGGTGCGACGGATGCCCCTGGGCGTTTTCCGTGACTTCGATGCGCGCGACGACCCTGGCCATCGCACTGCCGGATTTCGGTATCAGGGTGACGTGGCGGCCTTTCCCGAGCGGCTTGATGGCAACCGAAAAGTGCTGCCGAAGTGCCGCCACGTTGCCTGCCAGTGCACTCGTGAACAGGCGTTCGACGGCCTCGAGCCAGGGGGTCTGGTCCGGTCGCAGGGTGCGCTGCGTGCCATCCGGAAGTTTCTCGACTGCCGTCCCGTCGTGCATGTCGAAGCGGTAGTGATAGGGCGCGGTGACTTCCCAATGGAAGCGATGTCCCGGGCCCACGCGCACGTTGCCGTGGCTGACCAGAGGCTGGTCGAATCCGGGCAGGGTGCGTGTTTCCACGAAACGTGCAGAAAATATGCCGGTGTTTCCCTGCGCCGCAAGCGCCATCGGGCCCGCCGCCGATACCAGCACGGCAAACAACCAGGCTGCGAGCCGCGTGGCAATGGTCATGGCTGTCCCGATGGAATGGCAGTGCGGCGGTCGGGTGCCGGCGTGGCGGAATTCCGCGGGAAGGCGAGCACGCCGCTGGACACGTTGATCGGCGGTGTCGCCGTGACGAGAAGGTAGGCGAAGCCGATCGCGTCCGCATCAGGCTGTCGGCGCAGTTGCAGGGCAAGCCGCATCCCCGGTTTGACCGGATACCTGAACTTGACGCGTTCAAGGAGGCTTGGCGGTTCGCTGCGGCCTGTCCATTGCGCCGCGAACCAGGCGGCCCAGCCGACCTGTACCACGCCCGGCAAAATCGGGTGGTCCGGAAAGTGCCCGGTGAACCAGCGGCAATCGGGCGGCACCACGAGTTCCAGATCCAGCCCGGCCTCGCATTCGCGGCGGGAGCATATTTCCGGCAGTCCTTTCATGCGCGCGTCCATCGTTTGTTGACATGCCGCCGCAACAGGTATTCGCAGCCGAAGGCCACGCCGGTCACGACGTATACGATCACCCCGTTGAACAGCGACCACAGGTGCAGGGAACCGGCAACCGCGGTGTACAGCGCCACCAGCGCGACCACCGTCATCAGCACACCCCGCGCCTCGGTGACACGGCGCGCATGGTGCTCCCCTTGTGGCGGCAGATCCAGCGCCAGGGCACGCGCGATGCGCTCCACGAGCGGCCGTGCGGTGAACGGCGGACCCAGGAACAATGCCGCTGCGCCAAGGTCCAGCAGCACCGGCAACACGGTAACGCCGCCCAACCAGCCCACCGTCCCGTAAACGACGAAACAAAGCCCCGTCGCGAACTGATACCGGAGATGTCGCAACGGCCGCCCCGTCATGGGCGTGGCACGCGCGGCGAGTGGTTGGGACGTGTCACCAGTGGCCAGACCGTGGTTGCCGAAAATGCCGCGAACGCATCACGCGTCCGGGCCGGATTTTCATTTTATAGTGTGGCCGGGTTGCCCGCCATGGCGGCGACACGTCGCACGCCACGGGTCTTGCGTGCGACGCAGGGAGGCAACGTCTCATAGGCTTGTGGGCCCGGCCACCATCGGGCTCGCCAAGGTACGTAATCCGGTCCGGCGGCGATCACGCATGAAGCCCGCCTGGTCGAGAACCTCGGCCTGGACAGCATCGATGCGGTGGACGTGATCGTCAAAGTCCAGGAATTGACGGGCTGCAGCATCAGCCGGAATGCGCCGGGCTCGATTACATCGTCGGGGCTGGTCGTGCCCTGGAGGCGGAGTATTTCATGAGCATCAACTTCGCCTTTGGCGGGATCAACGCCAGCCTGGTTTTCCGGCGCTGATCACGATCGCTTGCCGCAACCGTTTGCCGCGGTGGCGGGGTGTTGATGGTGTGGGCTCCGCAGGCGATGGGGGCACGGCACGCCGTGCTCCTACACCGTATGGTCAAGGTGGCAAGTCGCCATGCACACAGAATCTCGTAGGGGCACGGCGTGCCGTGCCCATCCCTCGGCGTGCCGTGCCCATCCCTCGGCGTGCCGTGCCCTCCGCACGGGTCAGAGCATGCCCCCGTTGATCGAGATCACCTGCCGGGTCACGTAGGCTGCATCATCGGACATGAGATAGGCGGCAAGGCCGGCGACTTCCGCGGCGGTGCCCATCCGCTGCATGGGAATCGCGGCCAGGGCATGCTCCAGCGCCGTCGGTACCATGTCGGTCATGCCGGTGTCGATCAGGCCGGGCGCGATGCAGTTGACGGTGATCTTCCGTTTCGCCAGTTCCACGGCGAGCGCCTTGGCCGCGCCGATGAGGCCGGCTTTCGCCGCGCTGTAGTCGACCTGCCCGCGATTGCCGACCAGTCCGGAAACCGATGACAGGGCGATGATCCGGCCCCCCCTGGCGCTGCCGGATCATGGGCAGGACGGCGGGCCTGACGACGTTGAAGAAGCCGTCCAGGCTGGTGGCCCAGCACGGTGTCCCAGTCCGCGCCCGAAAGAGCGGGAAAGGCATTGTCGCGGGTCGTGCCGACGACCGTGATGTCAGTCAGGGCGTATTCGCCAGTCCCGCATCCGGCGCCGACGGTATTCCGAGGATGAGGCTCGTGTTGTTGCCGCCGAAGGCGAACGCGTTGGACATGATGACCGGTTTGCGCAGCCGTGCCGGCGCTCGCAACAGGCCGAAGTCGGGCAGGTCGTCGTCCGGCACGGCGTCCTCGAACACTTGCGGTGGCAGGTCCAGCCCCCGGGTCAGGATCATCCAGCACAGGGCCGCTTCGCAGGCGCCCGCCGCACCCAGGGTGTGGCCCATGAGGTGCTTGACCGAACTGCAGGGGGTCCGGTTGCCGAACACGTGCTGCACCGCCAGCGCCTCGACACGGTCATTGGCGGGCGTGCCGGTGCCGTGCAGATTGATGTAGCCGATGTCCTCCGCATGCAGGTGCGCGTCGCCCAGAGCGCGTGTCATCGCCTGGATGGCGCCGGCGCCTTCCGGATGTGGCGCCGTCATGTGCCATGCATCGCTGGATTCGCCGCTGCCCAGGAGCGCGACGGCCTGCGGTTCGCGCGTCAGGAGCAAGAGTGCGGCGCCTTCGCCGATGGTTATGCCGTTGCGGTCGCGACTGAATGGCTGGCAGCGCGTCGGGGACAGCAGGCCCAGGCTGGCGAACCCGTTCACCGGCAGGCGACCCAGCGTGTCGGCACCACCCACCAGCGCGGCGTCGGCCAGGCCGGACTCGATCAGACGCCGTCCGCTGATGATGGCCCGCGCGCTTGACGAGCATGCCGTGGCAATGGTGTAGGTTGGCCCGCGAAGCCCGAGGTAGACGCCCAGGAATCGTGCCGGGTCCCCCATCTCCTGCTGCTCGTAATGGTAGGTCGCCTCGATGGCGGGATCCGCCGACTGGCCGATGACGTGGCTCGCGTAGCGGTCGGCCTCATCCGCGCCCGATGTGCTCGTGCCCAGCACGACGGCGATGCGGTCGGCCCCGAGCCCGGCGATGGCGGCGTCGACCGCGGGCCGGATTTGCGCCAGGGCCGTCAGCAGCAGGCGGTTGTTGCGTGAATCGTGCGCGGCAAGTGCCGGTGGTATCGGCACAAGCGCGGCGTCGACGGTCCCGTACACGGCCTCGCCCGCTTGCCACCACCGGTCGCTCGTGCGCATCCCCGGCGCCCTGCCACGGCGCAGGTTGCGCGCCGTCTCCCCGATACCCGTGCCCAGCGCGCTGCACAGCCCGGCTGCCGAAAAGTAGAGCATCGCAGTCAACGGGCTCCCTGTAGTGCGCGGGTTCGCGCGGCGTTGCGGATCACGGACGGTCGGTTTGCTGCATGCATGGGCCATGCTCCGGCAGCCGCCAAAAATCGTAAAAATTGAACCAGTCCAGGGGCGACATCAGGGCGTAATGCGCGAGCCGCCTGGCATAGTGGTCGACCATGGCCTGCAGTGCAGGCTGCCGATGGGTCCGTGGTTTCGGCAGGCGTGCATCGAACGGTTCGCAATGGACGCGAATCCTGCCTTCCTGGCGCAGTGCAAACAGCAACAGCGTGCTGCAACGCAATGTTCCGGCGAGAATGAACGGGCCGGCCGGAAATGGTGCGGCCTGACCCAGGAACTCGCTCCAGATGACGTGTCGCGCGTCGTCTTCCGTCGCCCCGAGCGGGATGCGGTCGCCCATGATCGCCACCCATTCGCCCGCGTCGAGTTTTTGCTGGAGCATGATCGACACTTCCGGTCCGAATTCGCGTACGGAAATGACGTTGACCAGTGCATCCGGCGAATACTCCGTGATGATCCTGTTGTAACGCATCGCGTTGTCGGTAAAGACCAGCGCGTTCACGGCATTGCGTCCCGCCAGGTGCGCCAGTGCACGGCACACGTCGATGTTGCCGACATGGGAACCGATGATGAGGCGTCCGCAGGCTGCATCGCACGGCGCATCGACCAGAAGCTCCCGTGCGTCTTGCGTGAAAAGGATATCCCGATCGATGGCCAGCTCGCCACGCCAGCCGGCAACCTTGTCCAGCATGGTGGTGCCAAAGCGCATGAAATGGCGATAGCTGCCGAGGCCCTTCGGCAGGCGTGTCGCCGTTGCATGCGCGTGGGACTTGACGCGGCGCAACCATTGCCGTGACGCACGCCGTGCCGTGCCAGCCACCAGCCAGCACACGGCCGCGGCAGGCCACAGCGAAAGCGCGAAGGCGCGACGCCCGAAGCATGTGTAGATGACCATCATGAGGCGCATGCCGAACAGGCCCTTCAGCTCCGGCTGCTCGGCCCAGTGGCGGCGGCGGTGGCGTAGCAGCCGGCGTGCCAGGCAGGCGGGCACACCCGCCAGCAGGCGGCTGTGCATCCACGCAATGCGCACGTTGTCCCTGACCATCCGGAAATGGGAAATCCCGTCCGGCGGATAGGTGACCGCGGTCCGCATGAAGCGCAGTTGCAGCCCGGCGCGATGCAGGCGTACCAGGATCTCCGGATCGAACCCCATGCGCGCGGAGAAGCCGGCGACGCGTGCCGCGCGCAGGGTCGGCGCGATGGGATACACGCGAAAGCCGCACATGGCGTCGCGAATGTCCAGCGACAGCGTTGCCGCCCAGCTCAACGCCAGCGTGATCATGCGCCCGTACAGACGCACGCGTGGCACGCTGGCGTCGAACACGGGCTGGCCCGCTATCACGGCATCCGGATGGCGCCGCGACTCGGCGAGAAAGGCCGGGACATCCTCGATGCGGTGCTGGCCGTCCGCGTCGACCTGCAACGCGTGGGTAAAGCCGGCGGCCTGCGCCACGCGCATGCCGTGCAGGACGGCTTCGCCCTTGCCCCGGTTCTCGTCCAGGCGCAGCAGGTGGACGCCGGCGTGCGCAGCCGCCAATGCGTGCAGTTGACGCATGGTGTCGGGGCCGCTGCCGTCGTCGACGATGTAGCACGTCAGCTCGAACCGATCCAGGCTCTGCAGCACGGTGGCCAATGCGGTGCCGTGGTCGAAACAGGGAATGACAACGCAGTGGCTCGGTTGCATCGGGTCAGGACATTGTCGCGTCATTTATCCTGTCGCTCCGTCGGCGTCACGGAACAGTTCCTGCAGCTGGATGACTTCCTGCTTGCCCATGGTGTTGGTCGGCAGTGATGCTACCACCCGCCAGTAACGCGGTATGGCCACCGGATCGAGCCAGGCGCGCAACGCCTCCTGCCAGCGGCGCTGCAAGGCCAGCCAGCCACCGTGGCTGGCCGGATCGAGTACGGATGGATCCACGGTCAGCACCGCCGCGATGCTGATCCGATGCCGGCGTCGCAGCGGCAACGCCCGGGCGTCGCGGACGCCGCCAAGCCCACGGAGGCGGCGCTCGATTTCGTCCAGCGAGACACGCTTGTCGGCAATCTTCACGATCCGGTCGCGGCGCCCCGTCAGTCGGAAGCCGCCGGTTGCGTCCGGTTGCAGGTTGTCGGCGATTGGATGGCCGTCGGGTGCGTCGACCAGTGGCGAGTGGACGCGCCATCCATCGGCACCGTATTCAAAGCGCACGCCGGGAAACGGTTGCCACGGCGGATCCGCGCTGGCATGCGTGCGCCATGCCATGACACCGGTCTCGGTGCTCCCGTAGACTTCATGAACCGGGGCACCGAGCCAGCGCCTCGCGGCCTGCGCGTCGGAGCCTGGCAATGCGCTGCCGGCGGACAGCACCCAGCGCACCGGCGGCGACGGCAGACCGGGATCGAGCCGCTTCAGGAAGGCCGGACTGCTCACGAACGCCAGCGGGCGGGTCGTGGGGATCCCGAGCAGTTGTTCGGGGAATTCGATCATCCCGGCGTCCCACGTCAATCCCATCGCCATCGGCAACATCATGCGAAAGTCCAGTCCGTACAGGTGCTGGTGCGTGACCGACGCGACCACGTGGCATCCGGCGAGGCCGGCACCGAGCGTCGATGCGAACAGTTCCAGCTCGCGCTCCATGGTCGCCACGGTCCGGGTAATCCGGCACGGCATGCCGGTTGATCCGGACGTGAACAGTTCCAGCGGACGGCCTGGATCGAGCGCCGGGAGTGGTTCATCAGGGGGCGAATACCGCGCGTGTTCAGCGGGCGCGGGCAACGGGAAGCTGGCCTTCACCTGGGCGTCGTCGCTCAGAACCGCGTCGAACAGGTCGTGCCGCTCGCGCATGACGGCCAGCGGCCAATTGCCCGGGATGACGGGCGTCTTTCCGGCGTAAAGCATCGCCAGGAAAGCGACCAGGAACTTCCCGCCATCATGAAACGACAGCGCGAAGCGCCGCGCCGGCATGGGTGAAAGGGTCGCGGCGAGGGCGCACACCCGCCGGCGGATCTGTCCCAGCGTCGTCCATTGCGACCCGTTGCGCACGACGGGCATGTCCGCATCACGCGCCTCGTCGAGCCACCGCGCCATGGGCATGATGGTGTTCACCGGTGATCCCTTTGTTCCTTGTGCAACGACATGCCGGGCGGCGAGAACGGGCAGTGTCCCGGTCAGGCGTCGCCGTGTCCGGCCAGCCACGGTCAGCCGCAAGGACGTCGACTGCGTGTGGCGGACCTAGCCTGCATGCGTATTGTCCGTGCCGGACTGTTGCTCGTTGATGAATTCGGCCAGCGTGGAAACCGAATAAAAGTGCCGGCGCGATGCGTCCACGTCGGCCTTGAGCACGACGCCGAACTCCTTCTTGATCGCGAGGCCGAGTTCCAGGGCATCAATGGAATCCAGGCCGAGGCCCTCGCCGAACAGCGGTGCCTGTTCGTCGATGTCTTCGGGCTTCATCCCGTCGAGATTCAGCGTGTCGATGATGAGGGTCTTGATGTGCTGGCGGGTGTCTTGCATATGTGTCGCGACGCAAAGTCTTGATTGTAGAGGTTCGCATTCCAAACTCAACTACCGGCGACCAGGCTGTCGCGGCGCTTGCGTATCGGGAACCATCGGTCAAGACGAAGACCTTGGCCAAGTTTCTTGTTGCCATCGCATTTGCTGTTTTCCTGGCCGGATGCAATACCATTCCACCCAGAAGACATATGCGCAAAACGTCCATGCCACCAGCACCGCGCAGGTGAAGGGTGTCATCGTGAAAGCCGGCGTGGGGCGTAGGGTGCGGGGCGTGGCTGGCGCATGGCGGGCGTGTCGCCCGGCATCGTCGGCGGACTCCCCATGGTGCGTGACCATACCGTCAAGGTGCGCATCGACTGTACCGACCATGACTACCACGTGAACTACGTCGACAGCATCAACATGAAGGCGGGCAATGGCCGGATCCATCGCAAACACGCGAGCTGGGTCAGGAACCTGGAACATGACATCGATGCCCTGTTGGCGTACGAGAATGCCAGGTGACGCGGGTAGCCTCCATGCGCGGCCGGCCCGGGAGGGCGCGGACATGCCATTGAACGTGCTCGACTGGTTGGCGCGCATTGATACGCGACGGGTGTCGTGCGACGTCATGCCAGGCCTGGTCGCCGCGCAATCCGGGGGTATCGTGACGGATGTCACGGCACCCTTGTCCCACCTGCCCATGATGACCGCCCGCCGCTTGAGCCCGGGCAGCCGGCTCGCCGCCGATTGCGCGCTCGCCCTGATGCGTCGGCATCCGGTACAGGCCATGGTGTTCAGCAGCCGGCATGGCGAGCTCGATGCGTGCTATCGCATGCTCCAGTCGCTGGCCGCCGGCGAACCGGTTTCACCAACGGCGTTCGCGATGTCCGTGCACAACACCGTGGCGGGCGTCGCGACCATCGTCAGCCGCACGCCGGCGGTCACCTCGTGCATCGCCGCCGGGGTGGACGGTTTCCAGCAAGCCATCCATGAGGTCCTCAATTTCTTGTGGGCCGGCTATGACCCGGTGGCGCTGGTCGATTATGAAAGCGACGTCCCCGCGTTCTACCGCGAGCATGCCGGCGTGACCAACCGGCTTGGACCCTATGCCGTCAGCCTGCTGTTCGAGGCCGGTGGAACGCTTGAATGCCACGCCGGGCCCCGCGCCTCCGGGACTGGCGCCGAGGACTTTCCGCAGAGTGTGCAGTTCATCAACGGGTTCGCCGGCGGTGCTTCCCGCTTCATCGTCCACGGCGAACGCAACGACTGGCGCTGGACACGCGGCGAGGACGGAATCGGGCGACCCTGACCGGCGCTAATCCATCAGCACGTCCCGACCAACCCATAGTGCCACGGCGGCAGGTCGACCACCGGGCCGGATACGCGAAAACCGGCCTCGCGCAGCCACACCTGGCATTGCTCCGGGCGTGGGCGGATGGAAAGGTCCGGACCGCGTGGCGTGTCGGCGTCGTGGCGCCAGTGGATGACGGCGACGCGGCCGCCCGGTTCGAGGATGCGATGCGCCTCGCGCAGCAGTTGCTGTGGGTCGCGCGCGTGCAGCACGTTGAACAGCATGACGTAGCCGACCGATGCGTCCGCCAGGCCGGTGCCGGTGCCGACGCAGTCGCGTGCGATGGCGCGCACGTTGTGCAGGCCGCGTGATGCGGCGCGTGACGTGGTGACGTCGCGCATGGCCGGTTCGATGTCGAAGGCGTGCACGGTTCCGTGGGTGCGCGCGGCCGCGGCAAGGGTGAACGTGCCGTAGCCGCAGCCGATGTCGACGACGTTGGCACGAGCGTCGGTGAAGGCGAGCCGGTCAAGCACCTCGTCGGGATCGAAAAACCCTTCCCAGGCGTCCTGCTCCGGCATGCCGCTGTCGCGTATCTTCAATGCCCGCCTTCCCGCGCGCGGCGTGCCGCATAAGCCCGCAGGTGCGCGTACACGACCGGCAGCAGCCGTAGCGGGGTGATGTCGGGCGGGGCGCGCGCAATGAGGTCGCCGATGATGTGCTCGCCTTCGACGGGTGCGTTGCGCTCGACGTCCTTCAGCATGGATGCGGTCACGGTGGAGTCGGCATCGGCGACGAATTGCTCCGCCCGCTCCCGTGCGTATGCGCGCGGCGGATGGCCGTTGGCGGCGGCGATGCGCGCGGATTCATCGAAGATGCCCATGGCGATGTCCGCCGCACCGGCCCGGACGATGTCGCCCACGGCGGCACGCAGCAGGCAATTGGACCCGGCGAGCGAGGCGATGACGACCCATTTCTCCCACATGTCCTGCACGATGGTGTCGCTGGCGCGGGCGTCGGCATTGGCCGGCGCGAATGCGGCCTCGATCGCCTCGATGCGGGGCGACCGGCTGCCGTCGAGTTCGCCGTACAGGAGCGTGTGCAGGCGGTTGAAGTGGCGGATGGTGCCCTGCCCGTCGAGCGCGGCCGAGATCATGCACACGCCGCCCAGGACGTGTTCGGCGCCGAAACGTTCGCCAAGCCTGTCGATGTGCGCCATGCCGTTCAGGAAGGGAATGATCGCCGTGGTGGCGCCGATGGCGGGGGCAATGGCATCCATGGCCGAGTCCAGGTCGTAGGCCTTGCAACCCAGCAGGACGACATCGTACGTGCCATCGATGGCGTCGCCCGTGATGCAGTGCGGGGCCTCGATGTGCGTGTTCCCGTACGGGCTTTCGATGGTGAGCCCGGTTGCGCGGATCAAGGCCAGGCGCCGCGGTCGCAGGAGGAAGGTGACGTCCTCGCCGGCCTCCAGCAGGCGCCCCCCGAAATAGCCACCGAGTGCTCCCGCTCCCAGAACCAGCCAGCGCATCGTCATGTCCTCCTTTTGGGTATCCGGCACGGTGCGTACCGGAATCGTGCCAGTATGGCACGCGCATGACCGCGGTGGACGTGCCGCCGGTTCCCTGGCTGGCGTTGCCGCGCTACCTTGTGCGTCGTGGCGTGAATGGAGGCGTGGCAACCGATGAATCTTCCGCAGCGCATGTTGGCCATCGTTTTTCGCAAACCCGGCGATCCGGGAGTGCTGGAATGCACGGACGTGGCCGTACCCCGGCCGGGACCGGGCGAGGTGTTGATCCGCGTGCGGGCGGCGGGCGTCAATCGTGCCGACGTGTTGCAGCGCATGGGAACGTATCCCATTGCGACCGGTGCCAATCCGATCCTGGGGCTCGAGGTGGCCGGTGAGATCGTGGCGCTTGGCGATGGCGTCGACACGTGGGCAGTCGGCGATGCGGCGTGCACCCTGGTCGACGGGGGCGGCTATGCGCAGTACGTGGTCGCGCCCGCCGTGCAGCTGATGCCCTGGCCGCGCGGTTACGACGCCCTCAAGGCCGCCGCCCTGCCCGAGGCCTGCTTCACCGTATGGGCCAACGTGTTCCAGGCCGGGCGTCTGCGCGCCGGTGAAACGGCGTTGATCCACGGCGGGCGCGGCGGCGTGGGTACGCTGGCCATCCAGCTGGCGCATGCGTTCGGCGCGCGCGTGCTGGCGACATCCGGGTCGGCGCAAGGGTGCCGCGACTGCCTGGCGCTGGGCGCCGACCTTGCCATCAACTACCGCGAGGAGGATTTCGCCGACGTGTCCCGGCAGGCAACCGGCGGCCGCGGCGTGGACGTGATCCTGGACCCCATCGGGGCGGCCAATCTCGAGCGCAACATCGCCGCGCTGGCCACGGACGGGCGCCTGGTCATGATCGGGTTCACCGGCGGAAGCCGCATCGAAGATCTCGACCTGAGGCCCATCCTGGCGCGCCGGCTGGTCATCACCGGCTCGGCGATGCGGCCACGCCCAGCGGACGAAAAAGGCGCCATCGCCGTCGAACTGCGCGAGCGCGTATGGCCCCTGCTCGACCGCGGCGCATGCCAGCCTCCCATCGCCCAGGTCCTTCCCCTGCGACGCGCGGCCGATGCACATCGCATGATGGAAGCCGGCGGCTACCTCGGGAAGATCGTGCTGGCCGTCGCTGATTGACGTCGGCATTTGGCCAAGGGCACGGCACGCCGTGCCCCTACAAATGATTCCGCGCCAAGCGGGTAGGGGCACGGCGTGCCGTGCCCTTGCCGCCTCAGCGCCAGGTACCCTTGGCGAAATGATCCGCCAGTTCGCGGTGGTCCTCGGGCGTGGGTGGCGGGCTTGCCACGACCACGAGAATGGTGCGTGCATCGGCATGAATACCGCGCGCCTCGCCGGCCTTGGCGTGCAGGACCGCTCCCGGGCCGGCGTGCGCAAGTTCCTCGTCCCCGGATACCAGGGTGGCTTCGCCTTCGACCACGACCATCGTGAGATCGCTGTTGGGGTGATGGACCGGAATGGCCTGGCCGGCTTCCAGCCCCACCACCTTCATGTCGCTGTGTTCGGTGCGGGCCAGGGTGACAGGTGTGAAGTGCGCGTCGCCGAACTTGGCCAGGGCGCGAATCGATTCGATCAGCATGGGGTGCCTCCGTCGCGCGGTGCTGCCGCGCATCAAGCATCATGATGTGCAGCCGGGCGTCGCCATCCTTCCGGGATGCAACATGATGCCGGACTGCACTGGCGAGCATGGCCTGTGCGCAGGCGCCGGGCCATGACCCGCGTCAAGGAACCGCCGTCGCGGCACCCGGACCCGCTTCGGCGTGGGCCGCTATACTGGGGGTGCCATGTTGACTGATACCGATCTGGGACACCTGCGGCGTTGCATCGAGTTGGCGCGGCAGGCACTGGCGACGGGAAACCCGCCATTCGGCTCACTGCTGGTGGGCGTGGATGGCGACGTCCTGTTCGAGGACTACAACCGCATCCGCAGTGGCGACCGCACCTGCCATCCGGAGTTCAGCGTCGCACGCTGGGCCACGCAGCACCTCACGCTTGCCGAGTGCGCGCAGGCGACGGTCTACACATCGGGCGAACATTGCCCGATGTGCGCGGCGGCACATGGTTGGGTCGGGCTGGGACGCATCGTGTACGCCACTTCCGCGGCGCAGCTTGGCGAATGGCTGGCCGAATGGAACGTGCCGCGCGGGCGCGTGCGCGACCTTGCCATCGAACAGGTATTGAGCGGCGTGACGGTCGACGGTCCGGCGCCGCAGCTGGTCGACGAGGTGCATTCCCTGCAGCGCCAGTTCTTCCATCCGCACACGCGCGGGGTTCCGCGGATGCCATGAATCCGGCGACGGGCGGCACCCGTGGAGGCGCCTTGCGCACGGGCACGATACCCCTGGTCGATGACGCCGCGGGCCAGGGCGGTGCCCCGTGCCAGTTCATCCTGGGCGCGATGGACCCCGAAATGGGGCTCATCCGCGAGGTGCTCGATTTCGCGTCGATGCCGTGGCGCCATGCAATGCGGGGCGGCAAGCGCGTGTATCCCGGCAACGCCTACGCCGCCGATGCACCGGACCTCGATCCCGCCCGGCATGCCACGGTTTATGCCGTCGAATGCGGCTGGCGCGACGAGCCCGGCGACGTGCGGCACATCGACCACCACCATCCCGGCGACCCCGGCTACGGCCAGCCGCCGGCGCGCTACTTCCAGGCGGCGTCCATCGGCCAGGTATTTGCCGTCCTCGGCGATACCCTGGCGCAGGCCGGGCGTCCCGGCGACCTGGCGCGCCTACGCGAACGTTACACGCGCGACGCGCACCTCGCCGCGGCGGCCGATCATTGCCTTGGCGCCGCCTACCGGGGCCAATGTCCCAGTATCGACCCCGACGTGCTGCTCGACTGGTGCGTACAACGGCGCGCGCACTTCCTCGGGCGCACGCCGGCCGCGGTGATGACGGATGTCGAGAACTCCTGCCGGGTGATCCGTACGCTGGCCGTCGATGGCCTGGCGGACCTGCGCGGTCTGCCGCACGGCACGCTCCCCGAGGCGCCCCATGCGGCCTGTCGCACCGGTATCGCGGCCTTGACGCGGGTGACCGTGCGCGACGGGCGCCACAAGATCGGGCTCCTCGGCGCCACGCCGGAACAGGTCGGCGCGTTCCTGTCGGGACGACTGGTGCCGGGTCTGGTGGATTGTTATGGCGACCCGGCACGCGGCTTTGCCGGGGGCTATATGCCGTCCAGGGCGTAGTCACTACAGGTCGGCGTCGGCAGGGCCCAGGGCGTCAGGCGTCTTGTCCGGCCATTGTCCATGCCGGCAGTGGCGTGCCGGCCATCCACCCGCAGTCAGCCAGGCGGTCCAGCAGCGTTTCCACGCGGGTGCGATTGGTGTTGACGTGGACCGGGAGCACCACGGTGGTGCCGGATGGCGCCGTGGCGAGGGCGCGGATGACGCCGGCGTATTCGTCGGGTGCGCTGTCGATGCGCCCGGGCGGGATGCCGCCGTCGACGAGCGCGGCGCGCAGCACCGCGGGCACCTCGCCGGCGGCGCGCCCGCGCATGTAGTCGACCAGTTCCTTGATGACCACGTGGTCCGGCCGCGCGGCGGCCGCGACCGCGGCCAGGGCGCGGATGTCGGCATCGCTGCGGTCGCCGGCCTGCCCGAGCAACAGCCACAGGGGGCCGTGGCGGCCATGCGCGGCGACCTCCAGCAGGCCATGCAGCCCGTCCGGGTTGTGCGCGAAATCCATGAATACCTCGAGGCCGCCGACGGTGAAGTGTTCCAGCCGGCCGGGATTGTCGCCACGGGCGGAACCAAAGGCGGCCAGCACCCTGCGCAGCGTTTCCGGGACAATGCCGAGTGCATGTGCGGCGAGTACGGCGGCGGCGATGTTGGCGACGTTGTAGCGCGCGGCGCCGTCAAAGGTGAGTGGCATGGCGCGGACCTCGCCAAGGTCGATGGGTGCGCCTGCGCCTTCGACCAGGAGATGTTCCGCGCGCACGCCGCAGGTCGCATGGCCTTGCTCGCGCGCCGCGCGCAGGGCCGGCGCATCGGCATCCAGCGCGAACAGGGAACGCCTGCCGGGCAGTTGCGCGGCGTGGCGCAGCAGCCGCTCGTCGGCACCGTTCAGCACCAGCGTGCCGCGTTCGCCGAGGACGTGCGCGACGGTCAGCTTGGCGACGGCGAGGTCGTCCAGCGTGTCGATGCCGTATTCGCCGAAATGGTCTTCGCTGACGTTGGTGACGACGGCGACGTCGGCGCGGGAGGTTGCCAGGCCGCGGCGCAGGATGCCGCCGCGCGCGGTCTCCAGGACGACGGCGTCGACGTCCGGCTGGCGCAGGGCCAGGCGTGCGCCACCGGGCCCGGAATAGTCGCCGCGGTCGATGGCACGGGCGCCGACGAACACGCCATCGGTGGAACTGTGTGCAGCCCGCCAGCCGTGCGCGCGGGCCAGTGCCGCCAGCAGGCGCGCGGTGGTCGTCTTGCCGTTGGAGCCGGTGATGAGCGCCGTGGGGACATCCGCCAGCGTGGCCCACGGCACCGCACCGGGCGCGGGCAACTGGCCGCGCGGCCATGACTTGCCGTGCTTGCCGCCGCCGAGCGTCACCTGGTCATCGTCGATCAGCGTGTCCAGTCCATGGGCGCTCGCGGCTTCCACCAGACGGGCCAGCGCCGGCTCGCTTTCAGCCTGGGCCAGTGCGCGCAGGGTGGCCAGTGCCGACGTGTCGTCCCAGGCGGCCGGCCAGCCCGGCGCCTGCGGGGGCGCCAGGGGGCTGCCGCCCTGGAGCAGGGCTTTCCACAGCGCCCATTCGTTCACTTCGGTCGCCGTGTAAAGCTGGTCGACCGGCGCCGCCAGGGCGAGCGATACGCCGTGTGCGTGTTGGCGTGCGGCAATGGGGCCGTCGGGCCAGCCGAGTGCCGCGCGGGCCGTGGCGACGTACCTGCGCCACGCAGCGACGATGGCGGGCGTTGCCGCCGGCGTCGCCTCGAGTACCGCGCCGGTCGCGTCAAAATACAGGTTGCGGCCGGTCAGCCGCCGCGACAGGTCGAACGGTTCGTCGGCGGGTGAAGCGGTGCTCAATCGTTGTCCTCCTCGCGCGGCAGGTAGATGCCGCGCTCGTCGCGCATCACCTCGCCCAGTTCCGGCAGGCGGCTTTCATCGGCCGGCATTGCGTTTGCGGGAGCCACCAGGGTCGCCACGGATTCCGGTTTCGGCGCCGGTCGCGCGCCGGCCGGCTGGAAATGGATGATCTGTTTCCAGGAACGCACCAACTGGTCGGCGAACACCAGCAGCAGGTCGCCGGCGCCGGCCATGCGCAGCGCGGCGTCGACCGCGGCCTGCTCGTCGGCGATGACCGAGATGGCGTCCGCGGGCACGCCGGCGGCCTTGAGCGCCCTGGCCATGATGCGCGGCACTTCGTCGCCGTCGCGGCCGCGCAGGTTGTCGTCGCGGCGGCAGATGTAGTGGTCGAAATGGCCCGCGGCGGCATTGGCGATGGCGACCAGGTCCTCGTCGCGGCGGTCGCCGGGTCCGGCCAGGACCACGATGCGCCGGCCGTCGACGTCGAGCTTTTGCGCCAGGTCGACCATGGTGGCAACCGCGGGCGCGTTGTGGCCGTAATCGAACAGCACCTTGAACGGATGTTCGTCGAACACGTTCATGCGGCCCGGCGCCTGGAAGAACGTGGTGTCGAAGGTGCGCAGGCCCTGGCGGATGGCGTCCAGCCTGATGTCCAGCGAGTAGGCCATGGCGGCGGCGAACATGGCGTTCTGCACGTTGTGGCGCGCGCGGCCTTCCAGGGTGGCGGGGATCAGGTGCGTCCACACCAGCGGAATGTGCCGGCCCTTGTCGTAGAGCGTGATCATCTGCCCGTTGACGCCATCCTCCAGCGCGCAGGCGCGGCCACCGGCGCGTATGTGCTCGCGCACCAGCGGGTGCGAGGCGTTCATGGTCACGTAGCAGATGATGCGGGCGTCCGTGTGGCCCGACATCCTGAGCACGGTGGGGTCGTCGGCGTTCAACACCGCGCAGTCGCGCGCCACCTCGACGACGATGCGCTTGACCTCGGCCAGTTGCTCGATGGTGTCGATGCCGCGCAGGCCGAGATGGTCCGGCTGCACGTTGAGGACCGCGCCGACGTTCACTTCCGGCACGCCCATGCCGGCCCGCAGCAGGCCGCCGCGCGCCGTTTCCAGGACGGCGATGTCGATGTGCGGATCGGCCAGCACCATGCGCGCGGACACCGGCCCGGTCATGTCGCCCTCCACGGTGCGCTGGCCGTCGATGTAGACGCCGTCGGTGGTGGTCAGGCCCGGGGTGTAGCCGGCCATCTTGGTGATGTGCGCCAGCATGCGGGCGGTGGTGGTCTTGCCATTGGTGCCGGTGATCGCGGCGATGGGCACGCGCGTGGGGGCGCCGGGCGGAAACAGCATGTCGATCACCGGGCCCGCGGCGTCGCGCGGGGTGCCTTCGCTGGGCGCGATGTGCATGCGGAAGCCCGGCGCGGCGTTGATCTCGCAGATGGCGCCGCCGACCGCCTTGTAGCTTTCGGCGATGTCCGGGGACAGGAAGTCCACCCCGCCCACGTCCAGCCCGATGGCGCGAACCGCGCGCACGGCCATGTCGCGGTTGTCGGGATGGATGATGTCGGTGACGTCGGTCGCCGTGCCGCCGGTGGAGAGGTTGGCGGTGGAGCGCAGGTAGACCGTCTGGCCGGCATCCGGCACCGATGCGGCGGTGAGCCCGGCGCGTTCCAGCATCATGTTGGCCTCGCGGTCCAATTCCAGCCGGGTCAGCACCTTTTCGTGGCCGACGCCGCGGCGCGGGTCCTGGTTGACGATCTCGACCAGCTCGGTGATGGTATGCGTGCCGTCGCCCACCACATGGCCGGGCGTGCGCCGGGTCGCCGCCACCAGTTCGCCGTTGATCACGAGCAGGCGGTGGTCGTCGCCACGGGCGAAGGTTTCCACGATGACCGAGCGCGAATGCTCACGGGCCGCGGCGAAACCGACGCGTACCTCGTCATCCGTGGTCAGGTGGATCGAGATGCCGCGGCCGTGGTTGCCGTTGTAGGG
>CAYOEF010000011.1:0-4250 GCA_964402805.1 uncultured Rhodanobacteraceae bacterium
CGCCACGCATGCGCCCGGTGCCAGGCTCGGGATGCGGACTAGTCGTCCAACAGTTCCGCGCCACGCTCACCCTTGCACAATTCAGCCGTCGTGACACCCTTGGCCGGCACGTTGGCAGCGGTGAAACCAAATGGCTTGACCAATGCCAGATGTTCCTTGGTACCAAGAAATTTGCGCAGTTCCGCGTTGACGGCCTCACGCAATGCATCCTCGCCCTTGCGGAATACCAGCGCGCCGTAACCCACTTCATCCGGCGTGTTGTGGAAATCCTCGACTGCCTCCACGCCCGGCCCGCCACGCATGGCCATGCGCCGGATGGACGGAGCCGTCAAGGCGGCTGCGTCGGCGCGCCCTGAACGCACGGCCGCCAGCAGGCTGGCCTGGTCAGGAAGCTGCTTTATGCGACTGTCGGGAATGCCGGCCTTCTTGGCATAACCAACTTCCACCGCACCGGCCTCGACCGCCAGGATGGCTGATGCGTTGTTTGCAACATCCTTGTAGCTGTGGAGGTTTTTGGGGTTGCCCTTCTTGACGAGAAAATCCTCGCCCATGCGGTAGACGGGAATCGAGAATGCTGCCTGCTTGCAGCGTGCCGGCGTAATGAACATGCCAGCAGCCACAATGTCCCAACGCCCGGCGTTGAGCCCCGGAATCAACGCGCCGAAGTCCGCAAGGACACCGTCCATGTGGTCCACGCCAAGGCGCTTCAATACGACGCGCAGGATGGAGGGCGACATGCCCGTCAGCTTGTTGTCCTTGCCGATGAAGTCATAGGGAATCTCGTTGGCGAATCCGATGCGCATCACGCCGTCTTTTTGTGCCTTCTGGAGCACTGTCGATTGCGCGGCCACGGCGCCTGTCGAGAACAGGGCAAGCGCCAATGTCGCGACGATCGAAGCCATACGCAGGCGCTTGGACAAATGTCTGTGGTTCATGGTCATCATTGTCTCCTTGCGGGTGGATGCCCGTGGCGGGCGTTCGTGAGAGCCCGTGCGAGGGCGATCACGCAGCAACCAGTGGCGCAGGTGACCGGGTCAGGACCTCGCTGCCTTTGTCTGTCAACACCACGGTGTTCGAGATGAAATAATCCCCCTTGTTGCTTCCCAACAGCCAGGACATGGCGTGGAAGACCATGCCAGGCACCAGTTCGAGCGTGCTGTCGTGACGCAGTCCAATGACCGGGCCACCACCGGTCCATGCCGGCGGGTAGCCGATGCCGGTCAAATAGCCGCAGTGGTGACGTCGATAATTTTCGATGCCCGCACGTTCAATATGGCGCTGCCAGCAGCTGTACACTTCGCGCGCCTGTCGGCCCGGGCGGATCGCGTCGACAATTTCCTGGAAAGCATCCAGGCAGATTTGCCGCGCCTCGCGGTTTTTGCCCGCGGCAGGAATACCGCCGACCTGGACGTAGCGCCCTTGTGGTGCGTGATAACGCGCCACGCAGCCAGCCATTTCCAGCATCAACGGCGTGCCAGGCTCAAGTGTGCGATTACGCCAGGTCGTGTGTTCCTCGGCAATGCGCGTGCCCGAACGAATGAACGGTACGAAGCCCGGGTAGTCGCCCCCACCCAGGATCATCGCGTCATATATGACAGCCGCCAGCGCCGTTTCATTGACGCCCGGCGCAACAGTTTCCAGTGCCGCCGTCATCATGGCATCACTGACGCGGGCCGCCTGGCGGGTATATTCGATCTCACGGGGCGACTTGACCAAACGCAGTCCGTCGACCAGTGCTGATTCATCCAGCCAACTCGCATCGGGCCGTGCGGCGACGATCGCGGCATGCGTTGCTGGTGGGTAGTACAGACTGCCCATTTCGACGCCGAGGTTGCCGGATCCGACATGCACGGATTGCAGAAGGCGCGCAACGGTCGGCGCAGGGCCTTCCCCATCCTGGTAACCGACAAATTGCGTCTCCGGAAGTTGATTGGCCATCGTCGCCCATTCCATGGCACGCGCCACGATAAACGGATCGCCGTCAATCGGCACGATCAGCAGGTGAAACGCAAAGTAGCCCTGATGATCGAGGCCGGTCAGATAAAAAATGTTTTCAGGCTTGGTCACCAACAACGCATCCAGTTGGCGGCGCTGCATGAGTTGACGCACGTTGTGCAAGCGTGTCGCATATTCATCTTTGGGGAACGCGGTATCCGCATTCGCCTTGATATCGCTGACCGTGATGGGCATTCATTTTCCCCGCAGGAAACCAATCTGATGGCACGTGCACTGGCGTCACCGCATACGGTGGCAGGCCGCCGGTTGGCGGTGCCAAACCTCTCACATACTCGACGTGACAGTTGGCGCACGATCGCCGGGACGCCGGAAAACTCCCTGTCAACCTGCTCGTGGACCTGATACTGGCATAGGCCATATATCATGTATAGTTACGTTTTATGTACATTACCGTTCATGCATACTGACGGATGCGTCAATCATGTACGACTTGCGCAGGCTGCGCCTGCTGCTGGAATTGCGACGTCGCGGAACCCTGAATGCGGTCGCCACGGCGGTCAATTGCAGTCCATCAGCAGTGTCCCAGCAGTTGTCAAAGCTTGAAGACGAAGTCGGCACCATCTTGCTCGAACCAGCCGGCCGCCGGGTTCAGCTAACGCCGCAGGCCGACGTCTTGTGCGCGCACGCCGAACGGGTGTTTCGGGAACTCGAATCAGCTGAGGTTGCCGTAGCCAAATCGCTGGCGACAGTGACCGGAACGGTGCGCATCGCCATATTCCAGACTGGGCTGCTATGCATCATTCCGCCGGCACTGGAATTGTTCGCCACGACCTATGCGGAGCTCCGTGTCGAAGTGTTCCAGGCCGAGCCGGAAGTCGCGTTGCCGGGCTTGCTGGATCACCAGTATGACTTGGTGGTGGCCCTGGAGTTTCCGGACAACCCGCTGCCATGGCATGGGGGCGTCGACTATCAGGACCTGCTGTATGACCGCATGCGGATCGCTGTTCCGGTGGGACAGGCCAGCGTGGGCGACATATGGCAGCTGGTCCGGAATCACCCGTGGGTCGTGGAATCGCTCGGTGCCACTTCGCGAGTGTGGATTGAGGCGCTGTGTCGAGAACTCGGCTTCGAGCCCGATATCCGCTTTATCGCGGACGACCTGCTCGTGCAGGAACGGCTGGTCGCCACTGGATGCGCAGTAGCCATTTTGCCCGACATCCTTGGGGCGGAAGAACGTCCTGGAATCGTGCTGGCGGATATTCCCCACGGGCCGTACGCACGACGCATCCTTACGGCCGCTCGCCGCAGTACCACGGAGCGCCCGTCGATCGTCGCCTGTCGGGACGTGTTGATGGAGGTATGCCGCAACCGTGGCGCGACCCGGACCTGTCAGGCTCCATCCAGCGGTCCCGGGTCACACTGAACCAACGGTACCGTGGCTTTCACGTTCGCCGTTGGCTCTCCTGCTACGGCGCATCATGATGCTATTGCGAATCGTCGAGCAGGGTCGGGTCGATATTGACGGAGCGGAGGTCACTGAAGGCATGCAAACCCATGGGTGACAGCGATATGGACCCATTGCCGGAACCCTTGTGTCCGATCCAGCCAAGTCGTGCGTCGACGAAGTTGCAGCGATTGACGTAGACCGTTCCCGACTCCATTGCATCGACATAATGTTGCGCACGTGAGCGCGAGCGCGTGAAAATTGCTGCCGTCAAGCCGTAATCACTGTCGTTGACGCGCTCGATGGCTTCCTCGTCGGAGCCAACCTTGACTACGGGAAGGACCGGGCCGAAGGTTTCTTCGCGCAGCACGGCCGCGTCGGCCGGCACATTGGTCAGCAACGTGGGTTTGATGAAGGTGGCGTTGCCGACCGTGATCGTGTCGCCGCCGGCGGCGACCGTGGCTCCTTTCTCCACCGCATCGTCGACCATGGCCTTCAGTCGATCGACGGTCGTCTTGCCACCATACAGCGGGCCCAGCGTCGTAGCCGGATCCAAGGGGTCGCCCTGATGCTGTGCGTTCATCAACCTTGTTGCGCCTTCGACATAACGGTCGTACAGCGACTCGTGTACGAAAACCCGCTTGATTGCGCAGCACGATTGCCCTGAGTTGTGCAGACGACCGACTTTGATGGTCGACTCGATGCTGGAGTCAAGGTCGGCGTCCGCGGCGATATACGCGGCGTCACTACTGCCGAGTTCAAGCGAACACCCAATGAATGGATAACGCACGTTCGCCGCGGCGCGCTTTGCCACACTGGCTTGAATCATGCGACCGCCACGCACCGAACC
>CAYOEF010000011.1:4260-7555 GCA_964402805.1 uncultured Rhodanobacteraceae bacterium
CCTCTTCGATGATGCGCGCTGATTGCTCAAAATCGATGGTCACGTTGACCAGCAGAGGCGAGATGCCGCTCATCTCGCCAAACGCGTTCTGGAAGTGTCGGCCCACCGATGGCGTCGTGGTGTGCTTGAGCAACACCGCACTGCCGCCAAGCAGCGAGCAAACCACACCGTTGATCGCGCAGAACAGTGGATAATTCCACGGCGTGATGACATACACGATACCCTTGGGGACGAAATCGATCCGTCCCTCGAAATCGTTTGTGCCGTACGCACCGAGATCGCGTGGATTGAGCGCACCGTCACGCGCAAACCGGCACATGAACTCGGCGCGCTCGATCATGAAATCGACTTCACCGCCGGCCTCGGCAATGGGTTTGCCTACCTCCGCGGTAACTTGTCGTGCAATCTCGTCGCGGTGATCACGGAAGTATTGAAGGGCCACTTCCACATGGCGCGCCCGCTCGCCGACCGGGAGCCTCCGCCACGTTTTCGACGCCTTGCGCGCCGCCGCGATCTTCGGCACCAGTGACTCGTAGGTTTCCGACGGTTGTGAGAATACGAGTTCCCCAGTGAACGGATTGTAGAGCTCAATCGTACTCATGGCCTGCTCTCCCGATGGGCTGATCGTGTAAGTCTGCGGGCCAGTGTATCGATGTCCCGTTCGTTCGTGTCGAATGAAGGAACGAAACACAGCTTCGAGATGCCGCGTTCCATAATGCGCAGCGGGCTCTCTCCTGGACGGTCGCGACGCTGCCGGCGGCACGCAGGCAAACTTCATGCTGGCCTCAACGGGGACACCGGGCCGCAGGCCGTCGGTCGATCCGACACCCCGGTAGCGAGCACGCATCTGGATAGTTCGGGATCGACGCCGTGCGGTCCTGTGAACGCGCCCTAGTCGGCAATACCCAGCGCGTGCGCAATAACCGCGGCGGCGGGATGTTTACCGTCGGCCGTCGTGACGCCGCCAGTCTGGTAGTTGCCACTGCGTCCAAACCAGCGTTGGAGCAATTTGGGATTCTCCCGGATCAGGCGCTTGCCGGCGGCGAGCGGTTTCGTGTCGTGGTTCATGTTCCAATCCATGATCTGGCTCTGTTCCTTGGGGGTCCAGTCGTAGTTCTCGAGGAACTGCCCGACGTTCGGGCATGCCCACGCGTAGCCGGCGCGCGCAAGGGTGTTGACCGTAACCTGGCCCTTGTTGGGGCCCCAGTATTTCGTGCCGCCAGACAGGTAGCGGATGTGGTACATGATGTTCATGGGATGCGGCGCCCAGCCCAGGAAGACGATCCACTCCTTGTGGTGGATGTGTGCGCCAACCGCACTCATCATCGCCGCCGTGCTCGACTGGACCAACTTCCAATCCCCCAGGCCGGCATAGTTGTCCTTGATCATTCGCATGACGGTGGTGTTGCCGCCACTGCCGGGGTCGATCCCGTAGATCTTGCCACCAAACTTTGCCTTGTGGGCGTCGAGGTCCTTGATACTCTTGATCCCTGCATCGTAGACGTATGCCGGTACGGCCAGCGTGTATTTGCCGCCCTTGAGATTGGCGCCCACGATGTCGATGGTTCCGGCCTCACCAAACTTGCGGAATACGCCGCGCTGTGACGGCATCCACTGTGCCAGGAAGGCATCCAGGTCACCTATCTTCATACCCTCTTCGATAATGGGTACCGACCCACTTGTTATTGTGCTTTTGTATCCGAGTTGCTGCAACATCCATTGCGCGGTCTCTGTCTTTATTGTCACAGCCGGCCATTGGACCATGCCGAAGCGTACGTCGTGGCAGTTGAATGCGGACCCGGACGCAAACACCGGCCCGGCTGCCAGTGCAAGCAGAACCACCAGGATGGAATGAAAGATACGTCGCATGATTTACCCTCCGTTATCGAATTGGCTCGCGCAACCAGCGCTTCATGCGCACGTACACCAGCCGGTAACGCACACCACACGGCCCGCTTCCGATGTCATCGGCAGGGTTGTCACGTCCGCGACGAACCAGCGGCCTGTATCGGCCCGATCACTGACGGGTCAAATGGCGTGCGTTGAAAAATACGCCGCACGAGCGGCTCAAAGTGCTGCAATGTCCGGAATGGATAATCCGGATCAAATGCCGCCTGGTCGTAGCATTCGCAAAAATGCCGGCAACTCTCATACCAGGGATGATCCCTGAACTCATCACGCGCGTCCCGATCCAGCCCCACGTAATGCCCGTAATAATAGAGCTGAAATGCACCATGGTGACCTACCACCCAAGTGACTTCGGCGCGCACATAGGGGCGGATGATGGCGGCCGCCAATTGGGAATGGTTGGTGGGTGCCAATTCATCCCCGATATCGTGAATCAGGGCACCGAGGATCATTTCCTCATCCGCGCCGTCGTCTTCCGCAAGACTCGCGCTTTGCAGGCTGTGCTGGAGACGGCTGACCCGATAACCACTCAGTGTCGACTCGAGACGACCAAGTGCGCCCAGGATGCGGTCCGGAAGCTGTGCGACATAAGCGTTCTCCAGACCCTGAAGAAAAAGGTACTCGGCCTCCGTGCCATCCTTCATGTGTGCGAAACGTACAGTAGTCTGCGCCATGCCGGTCACCGACTACCGTTGTTGGCAAGGACGGCACCCAGATGGCGGTACAGGCTGCGGGGACCGTCCGCGTCGATGTAACACCCCTGCAGATGGCGCCGTCCCTCGTTGGGATCAAATTCGGTGCGCCCATGCAGCGTGCGGTTGTTGTCGAACATCATCAGTTCACCAGCCCGCAATGGAAATCGGATCTCGAAGCGGGGATCGGCAAACAAGACGCCCAGGCGACGCCTGGCGCGGTGGAAACACGACAACGTATCGGCCGGCAGCAATGGCAAATAGTCCAGCCGCGGGCTGTAATGGACGCCGGTCACGGTCCCGTTCACGTCCCGGCAAATCATGGGCCGGCGTGTGACGATCTCGGTGGCGGCATCGACGAACCGAAACCGTACCGACGTGCCGCACATCAGCGAAAACCCCTCGGGATCCTCGCGCATGAGCTGGTCGCATACACTGAGGCTGTCGACCAGTGTGGACAATCCGCCCGTGGTTTCATTGACAAGGCAATGCAAGAGCTGGATACCGGGTACCGGCTCACGGTAGGGATTGTCGGTATGCGGCCCCAGACGCACAGCTCGGTAGGCCAGATCATTGGAATCGGGCCGTGAGGATACGTCGAAGTATTGCCCGAAATTGGTTTCACGCACGTGACCAAATGTCCTCGCTACCGCGAGGATTGCCTTGGACCGCTTCGGCACACCACGCAGAATGAT
>CAYOEF010000011.1:7565-26327 GCA_964402805.1 uncultured Rhodanobacteraceae bacterium
GAAGCCGTATTGCAAAAACGCACCAATGGCGGCGCGCAACGTCGATTCAGTGGCCAGTTCCGGCCACGCGAACACGACCACCTGCCGATCAAGATCGGCGAGCCATGGCCGAGGCACGGGGCAACCATCCGTGAAGTCGAAGTCTGCCGCCAATGCACTCAGTCGATAACGTCCACGGTAGCCGTCGCTAAAGCCAAGATCGACGTGATCATCATCGCGGGGGCGAGCCTCCGTCAGCGTAATCTGATCGGGTAACTGGTGCGGATCGAACAATCGCTGCTGCGTGCCGCGGTCAACGTTTGCCTCATCCTGGCAATGGTCACGCAGCCACAACGCGGGAAGTTCGATCGTATCAGCGCTTTGCGTCGCCAGCACTCGCGGCGGTTCCGATTCGATCGTAAAACGCACTTGTTGCATGATAGTTACCTGTATTCTCGCTGCAGTCTCACGGCCGGATCGATTCGTGACCTGCCATCCACGTCACGGCTGCAATTGTATGAATTCAGGTTGTTGATAAGACGCTGGTTTTCCTTATGGCATCGTATGCAACTTTCTTATAGTGGCAGCCAACTCCCGGTCCCGTCCATGAAGGCGCTGATCGCCTTCGAAGCGGTGGCGCGGCTGGGTTCCATGACGGCAGCTGCACAAGAACTCGGAATCAGCCAACCGGCCGTCTCGCAACTGGTGCGCGCATTGGAAGATACCGTCGGTGTACCGCTTTTCGAGCGCCGCGGCACGCGCACGCGTGCAACTGCTGCCGGGAGGCGCTATTACGCGGACATCAGCGCCTCCGTGCACAACGTCGCAAGCGCCACTCAGTGCCTGCAATCGAGTGCACGTGGTAAAAAAAGCGACATTGCCATCGCCGCCCACTTCGGTGTGGTGCACCTGTGGTTGCTGCCGTTGCTGCCCAGGCTCAAATCAGCGTTCCCGGCACTGCGGATCGGCGTACTGTCGACCGACCACGACGACACGCCGGAAATGGGCACCGCTGATCTCACGATCCGCTTCGGGAACTTCGACGACCAACCGAGCACCGCTCACACGCTGTTTGCCGATGAAGCCGTCTTTCCGGTGTGCAGCCCCGCACTGGCACGCAGCCACGGGATTGCCGGGATGCTGACGGCGAAACACCTGGCCTCGGTTCCACTGCTGCACCTGGACACGCATGACTCGCGCTGGCTGGACTGGTACCGGTGGTGCGAAAACGCGGGCCTGCCACCGCCAGCGCACCAACCGGCCTTCACCTGGAACAATTATCCACTCCTGCTCAATGCCGCCATCAGTGGCGACGGCATCGCACTGGGATGGACGCCCCTGGTACGCAAACTGGTGGACGAGGGTGCGTTGAATGCGCTTGGACCGACGGTACGCCGACGCGGCCATGGCTACATGCTGCATGTCGCACGCCATGGGCCGGCGTCCGTCACCGCCGTGGCAAAATGGCTGCTGCGTGCGGCCGCGGATGAAACGACGACCCGCTACGACTGATCCGGGGAAAACCCGATCGCAATGTTCGCCACCCCGATGCGCACGCGGCCTTTCGGCGCATGCGCAACATGGCGGCACGTCAGAAATCCTGGTGGTACTGGACGTAGGGGATGCTTGACTGGTCGAGTTGCGACCCACTCCGTGTCTTTGGCGCATGGCCAGACGACCATACGTTCTGTGCGCCGAAGCTCAACGAACCCTGCCACGGCAGGCGCCAGGTCACGCCAAGGTCGATGCTGGTCCAGCTGTCGTCGGCGCCGGGCAGATGGCTGGACACGCCGCCGGCGTCGGGCTCCATCAGGCGTCCCACGATGCGACCGCTGACCGGGCCGCTGTCGAGGCCCAGGCTGAGTGAACGCTGGTTGAGCGCATGCACGCCGAGAATGTTGCCCGGCAGCAGGCGAATCCGCCCGACGCTGGCGCCCATATCGATGCCACTGTCGCTGCCAACGGCGATACGGCCGCGCGCGTTGAGGCTAGTGCTGTCATCGAGGCTGTAGAACGGCAGTCCGCCTATCGTGGCCGCCATGGGTACGTTGGGAACGACCCGTGGCAACAGTGACGCGGTGTTGGATGAATAGGTGTGACTGACGTCCATGCCCACCCTGTACGGGCCGCTGAGATACGTCGCGCCAACCCGGCTCCCGACAAGCCGTGGCGTCGCCCCGAAGGCACTGGCGCAGCCAGCCTCGAGACCGGTCGTAAACCCGCACTCGGGCGGTAGTGCAGCACCGAACCAGGACTCCTGGCTGATATCGGCATGCGCACTCCAACCGGAGTCGAACGTATACGCAACACTGCCGCTGCCGCCAGAAGCAAATCCGGGCGCATCAAAATCCAGCAAACCGCGCGCTGGCGATGAAAGCGACAGGTAGGGCCGCGACAGGCCGTGACCACGAATCATCCATGGCGATATCCCGTCGAGCTGCCACAGCGGTGCCACGTTCCCCGCAATCGCGGCCGGCGCGGTGGTGGCCGTTGCGCGCGCGCCTGTTTTCGACACGGCCGGACCGGTGGCGGGTGCCCCGTTTGCAGGCACGACCTGTCCTGCCGCCATCAACGGCAAGCATGCAAGAAGGCCGAAAAGCAAACGACGCATGATGTGCGTATCCCGTCTCATCAAACGCTCAGACCCGCGCGTCGATGCAATGTTCCACGCATCGCGCACCCGAGGACATATTACACTCATTTAACGTTTCTTTACAATCAAATCCCGGCATCGGTTTCGTGCCGGCATGGCCGCATGACGGCCAAGGCAGTGGCGACTGCCTGCCCTCAGATTTCACATGGGCGTCGATGACGTACAGCCGGCCCGGAACGCGCGACCACGCGTGCACGTGGAGGCCCCACATGGCATGCGCGGTATACTGAACGGCAAGTGACAAACCGGTTCGGTCGTCATACGAGCACGACCAACCGGCTCCGACCCTTGCACTTCCCGGCCAGGACGTCACGCGCCAACCATGGGGGCCCCAGCCGGAACCGATTCATGGCCAACAACCGCATGAAGGTCCTCGTCATCGCCGCCTCCACAGCCGTTCCTTGGTTCGCATGAAGCGCCGCCGCCGTGGCCATCCACGTTTGCGCCGCATCGGTCGGATCATGGCATGGGCTGTGCTTTGCTGGATAGCCGTCACGTGGCTGGTCGTGCTGGCATTGCGTTTCGTGCATCCGCCAACCAGCGCATTCATGGTGGAGCGCCAGATCGGTGCCTGGATCCACGGGGAGCACGACTACCACGGCCACTACCATTGGGTGCCGTGGTCAAGGATCGACAAGCAGGTGCCGCTCGCCATGGTGGCCAGCGAAGACCAGCGGTTCCCCTACCACCACGGGTTTGATTTCCACGCCATCCATCTGGCCATCGAGTCGGCCGAACAGGGGGACAGGCTGCGCGGTGCCAGCACGATCAGCCAGCAAACCGCCAAGAACCTGTTCCTGTGGAGTGGGCGCAGTTGGGTGCGCAAGGGCCTCGAAGCGTACTTCACGGTCCTTCTGGAGATCACGTGGCCAAAGCGACGCATCCTCGAGACCTACGTCAACATCGCCGAACTGGGCAACGGCATTTACGGCGTAGGGGCGGCCAGCAGGATCTACTTCCACGCCAGCGCGGCACACCTGGACGAACGCCAGGCTGCATTGCTTGCCGCGGTGCTTCCCAATCCGCGGCATCTGCATGCCAACCATCCGTCGGCTTATGTCGAGCGCCGGGTGGCCTGGATCGAACGGCAGATGCGGCAGCTTGGCGGCACCAGCTACATCACCGATGCCAATCCGGCCATGCGTTGAGCAGGGGTCGCCGACGTCGGCAATCCGTCCGGCAGCGTGCCCGCAACGGCGCCACTCAACGCTTGGCGGATTTCCTGGCGCGTGCCCGGGCCGACGGCGATTTCCGGGCCGTTTTTTTGCGCGGCGCAGCCTTGTGTGCGGTGACGCTGGCCGGGGGCATCCGCCGCAATTCGTCGTCGGTCGGCAGGGGTTGCCCCGTGAAGGCATGCAGGAATGCCTCGCACAAGAGGTCGCTGTTGGTGGCGTGGCGCAGGTTGTTCACCTGTCGCCGTGTGCGCTCGTCGGAAAGGAGCTGCAGCACGTGCCGGGGGATCGAGACCGTGATTTTGCGCACAAGCCCGGCCTTGCTGCCGTGTTCCACGTACGGTTCGACAAATTCGTCGTCGTTTTCGATGTCGGTGTGCTTGGTCATGCAGCGAAAACTGTCGTTGGTTGGAATGGTCGTACCCGGTCCGCCGTACAAACGCACACGCGCATGCCGTGTCCGCGTGCATCAGGCCGGAATCGTACCACTGCCCGCGGGCCATCCACTAGCGCAAGCAGCGCTGGCCGCGACCCGCCGGACCACGACAGGACGGCAGCCTGCACCCGCGTTTGACCCTGCCGGACGTCACGCGTCTTCTTCGTCCAGCAACTGTTCGTATTCCGCCGGCGACAACAAGGCATCCAGGGCGTCGTCACGGTCGGGCTTGATCGTGAACAGCCAGCCGTCGCCATAGGCATCCTGGTTGACCAGTTCGGGCTGGTCCTCCAGCGATTCGTTGACTTCCGTCACCTCGCCGGAAATCGGCGCGCACACGTCCGAGGCGGCCTTGACCGACTCGACCACCGCCACGCCGGCTTCGGCATCGACATGGTCGCCGATGGCGGGCAGCTCGACAAAAACCAGATCACCAAGCAGGTCCTGGGCGTGGTCGGAAATGCCCACGCGGACCTGGCCGTCATCCTCGAGCCGAGCCCACTCGTGGGATTTGAGGAATTTCAGATCACCGGGGATATCGCTCATCATGGGGTTCCTGTGTTCGATGCCTATGCCAAGATTCCATGGCAGGCCCGCGATCAGACGCCTTCGCGTGGCTTGCCATTGCGGACGAAAGGATACTTCACAACGCGCAGTGGAATGTCCCGGCCACGGATGTCCACGCTGACCTCACCCAGCTCGCCGGCAGGCACGCGGGCGAATCCGATGGCCTTGCCCAGCGTGGGCGCAAACACGCCGGACAGGATTTCGCCCTCGCCCGCGGCGGTGCGGATGGCCTGGCCGTGGCGCAGGACACCGCGCTGGTCCATCACCACGCCGACCATGCGCCGGGGCACGCCGTCGGCCTTCTGCTTTTCGAGTGCCGCCCGGCCAATGAAATCGCGGCCGGGGTCCAGCGACACGGTCCAACCGAGGTTGGCCTCCCAGGGCGTGACGTCCTGGTCCATGTCCTGTCCGTAGAGGTTCAGCCCCGCCTCCAGGCGCAAGGTGTCGCGGGCGCCCAGTCCGGCCGGATGCGCGCCGGCTTCCTGCAAGGCACTCCACAACTCGCGCGCGTGCGCGACCGGCACCATGATCTCGAAGCCGTCTTCACCCGTATAACCGGTGCGCGCGATGAACAACGCGACGCCATGCAGCGCCTGCGCCGCGGCGGCATGGAAGCGTCCCAGCGCTTCGATCCGTTCACGGTCGACGGGCGCCAGCAAACCGATCACCATGGCGCGCGCCTGCGGTCCCTGGACCGCGATGGTCGCCAAGTCGACGCGGGGCTTGATCTCGACGTCGAACGGCTGGGCCTGCTCGCGCATCCACGCGATGTCGCCTTCGGCCGTACCGGCATTGACCACGCTGCGGAAAAACGTGTCGCCCAGGTCATAGACGATCAGGTCGTCGATGATGCCGCCGTGCGCGTTCAGCATGCAGGTATAGAGTGCTTTTCCGCTGTCGATCTTGTCGATGCTGTTGGCCAGCAGGTGGCGCAGGAAATCACGCACGCGCGGACCGTGCAGATCCACCACGCGCATGTGCGATACGTCGAACATGCCGGCGGCGCGGCGCACGGCGTGATGCTCCTCGATCTGCGAGCCATAATGGACCGGCATGTCCCACCCGCCAAAATCGACCATGCGCGCCCCCAACGCGCGATGGACCTCGTTGAGAATTGTCTTGCGTGCCATGACGACCGGGCCTGTCGCGACCAGTGGACATTATGATGGCATGCGCGCGGGCCGCCAAGTCGATCCGTTCAGGCGGCGACCTCGACCGGCCACGCCGGTTCGGCATCGAGCGCGGCCGCGCATACGGCCGCCAGTTCCAGCAGGCGCAGGTCCGAGCCGCGCGGCCCCACCAGTTGCAGGCCGATCGGCATGCCATCCGGCAGGGTTCCCATGGGAATGCTCACGGCCGGACATGCGGCCAGGCTGGCCAGGGCCGTGAGGTCGGCCTGGTTGGCGGGAACGGGTTGATCGAGGGGGAACGCGCCCTGCGGGGTGGTCGGCAGGATCAACACGTCGACCTGCGAGAACACGCGGCGCATCTTGAGACCGGCTTCGTCGAGCACACGGTCGGCGCGCGCATAGTCCACCGCCGACTTGCCGGCGGCATAGCCGAGCATGCGCCGAAACGCGTCGGACACCGGAAATTCCGTGTCCGCCAGGTCGCGCGCGAACGTGTCCAGCATCTCCGCTTCCATCAGCAGGAAGCCGGCGCGGCGCGTACGCGCGAAGTCCCAGTCGCCGAAATCCACGCGCTGGCGCTCGCCCAGTTCGTGGGTCAACCTGCCGAGTGCGGCCTCGAATACATCAGTGACCGCCGGCTCGACGCCGAGCGGTTGCAGGTTGGCCAATATGCCGGTGCGCAGGTGGCCGGGTTCCCAGTCCGGTGGCGCAAGGGCGACGCGCCGGTGGCGTGAGCGCACATCGTCGGCATCGTAGCCGGCGAGGACCTGGAGCAGGACCGTCAAGTCGTCCACGCTGCGCGCCAACAGCCCGACCGCGTCCAGCCGGCGCGCGGCCGGGACCAGCCCGCGTGCGGAAATTTCGCCATGCGTCGGCTTGATGGCGCAGACCCCGCAATAGCTGGCCGGAATGCGTATCGAACCCAGGCTGTCCGAGCCGATCGCGGCCACCGCCATTCCCGCGGCCACCGCGGCCGCCGAACCCCCGGACGAACCGCCGGCTGTATAGCCATGCCGGTGCGGATTGTGCGTGGCGCCGGTGTGCGGATTGTTGGTGACTGCACCCAGCGCTCCCTCGTCGAGGTTCGTCTTGCCCAGGATGACCGCACCGGCCGCGCGCAGGCGTGCCACCACGTGCGCGTCATCCGCGGCCACCGAACGCGCACGCCCCGGCAAGCCCACGCCCGTCGGCCAGCCGGCGATGTCGAAATTGTCCTTGATGGCGACGGGGATGCCGTCCAGGCGACCGAGGACACCGTCGCGGCGTCGCCTGACCGCGCTTTCCACCTGTTCCTCGAGCAGACCCGAACGCGAATCCACGTAGGCCCTGATCACCGGATTCAGCCGCTCGATGGCTTCACGGTAGGCGGAAGCCACCGCGTAGGCCGACGTGCGTCCCAAGGCGAGCCAGTGCAGGATCTGGCACAGGCTGGCGCGACGCAATTGGACGGCCGTGACGAGGGAAGGCGTATTCATGGGCATCCTCATGTGTCCTATGATTGGTACCCGAACCCGTCCGCCAACGCAAGCACCGCCCGCCGCGGACGGCGACCTTTCCCCCTGGCCACGAGAAACCCCGATGAGCGAACGCGAAACCATGCCCTACGATGTCGCGGTGGTTGGCGCCGGCCCCGCCGGACTCGCATTCGCGATCCGCCTGAAACAGCTCAAGCCCGATACGAGCGTATGCGTGATCGAGAAGGCATCCACCATCGGCGCGCAGATCCTTTCCGGCGCGGTCATCGAGCCCGGTCCGCTGGACGACCTGCTGCCCGGCTGGCGCGACAACCCGCCGCCCATCTGCATTCCGGCGGGGAACGACGCCTTCTACCAGCTGCGTGACGCCAGACGCGCACGCAAGCTGCCCACACCGCCGCAGATGCACAACGCAGGCAATTTCATCGTGTCGCTGGGCGCCGTGTGCGCATGGCTTGCACCGCAGGCCGAAAACCTGGGCGTGGACATCTTTCCCGGCTTTGCCGCCGCCGACATCGTGTTCGACGACAACGGCGCCGTCGCGGGCGTGCGCATCGGTGACATGGGCGTGGCGCGCGACGGCTCGCACAAGCCCGGCTACACCGAAGGCATCGACATCCTCGCCGGCGTCACGGTGCTGGCCGAAGGCTGCCGCGGCAGCCTGTCCAAGCGCCTCATCAAGAAATTTGAACTGGACAAGGACTGCGATCCGCAGACCTACGGCATCGGCCTCAAGGAGTTGTGGCAGCTCCCGCCAGGGCGCGTGGAGCCGGGCAAGGTGGTGCACACCATCGGCTGGCCACTGGACAAGGCCACCTATGGCGGCAGTTTCATGTACCACCTTACCGACGACCGCCTGGCAATCGGCTTCGTCGCGGGTCTTGATTATGCCGATCCCGATTTCAAGCCGTTCGAGGCGTTCCAGCAGCTCAAGCACCACGCCATCGTGAAACCCCTGCTGGAAGGCGGGCAGATCCTTTCCGCCGGCGCGCGCGCCCTCATCGAAGGCGGCTACCAGTCGTTGCCGAACACCGAGATGCCGGGCGCCATGCTGATCGGCGATGCCGCCGGACTCATGAACGTGCCCAAGATCAAGGGCACCCACCAGGCAATCCGCTCGGCCATGCTGGCCGCGGAACACGTGGCGGAAAAATCATCCAGTGCCGGCTTCAATGCGCGCCTGCGGCAATCGCCCGTCATGAGCGAACTGAAGAAGGTGCGCAACATCCGGCCCGGCTTCCACCGGGGCATGTGGTTCGGCCTGGTCAACGCCGCCTGGGAGACCGTGACCGCCGGCAAGTCGCCGTGGACGCTCAAGAACCACGCGGACTGGAAGTCGCTGCACAAGCTGGACGGCTACACCGCGCCCGACTACGGATGGCTGGAGCGCGACCTGCCGCCGCGCGATCGGCTGGCCAGCGTGTATTTTGCCGCCACCGAACACGACGAGGACCAGCCGGTTCACCTTCACGTCCACGACACCAACATCTGCATCGACCGCTGCACGGTGGAATTCAACAATCCGTGCACGCGCTTTTGTCCGGCCGGCGTCTACGAGATGGTCGACGACGACGCCGGGCGCCGCCTGCAGATCAATGCCGCCAACTGCGTCCATTGCAAGACGTGCGACATCAAGGACCCCTACGAAAACATCACCTGGGTACCTCCCGAAGGCGGTTCCGGACCGAATTACCAGAACCTGTGATGTGTACCGCACCCAGGCCCTGTCCATTCCATCGCCACGATGTCCGCTGACCGCCCGCTCGAACTTGTCGACATTGGCGCCAACCTGACCCACGAGTCGTTCCGGCACGATCTCGACGCCGTGCTGGAGCGCGCCCGGGACGGGGGCGTGACGCGGCTGGTCGTCACCGGGGCGGACCGCGCCGGAAGCCATGCCGCACTCGCGCTTGCCCAGGCGCACCCCGGCGTGCTGTACGCCACGGCCGGCATCCATCCGCACCACGCGGCCGACTACGATGCCGCCACCGATGCCGACCTGCGCGAGCTGGCGCAACACGACGCCGTGCGCGCGGTGGGCGAGACCGGCCTCGACTATTTCCGCGACTTCTCGCCCCGCCCGGCCCAGCTTGCCGCGTTTGAAAGGCAACTGGCCATCGCCGTCGACCGGCACTTGCCGGTATTCCTGCACCAGCGCGATGCGCACCAGGATTTTCTCTCCGTCATCAAGGCCGCCCGCGACGCGCTGTCCGCCGTGGTCGTGCACTGCTTCACCGACGATCGCCATGCCTTGTACGACTACCTGGATCTGGACTGCCACATCGGCATCACCGGCTGGATCTGCGATGAACGCCGCGGCACGCATCTGCGCAAACTGGTCCGCGACATTCCCGCAAACCGCCTGATGCTCGAGACCGACGCACCCTACCTGCTGCCACGCGACCTCGAACCCAAGCCGTCACACCGGCGCAACGAACCGATGTACCTGGCGCACATCTGCCGCGAGGCGGCACGCGAACGTGGTGAGGATCCCGCACTCACCGCGGCCAACAGCACCGCCACGGCGCGGGCGTTCTTCGGTCTCGACTGAAAGGCGGCCACCACGGTCGGCGCATCAGTCCCGCCAGATCAGCGTCGCAAAGCGGCCACTGCGCGCGCCATCGCGCCGATACGAGTAGAAGCGCGCGTCGGTGACCGTATCGAATCCCCCACCATGCACGTTCGGCACGCCGATCGACGCCAGCCGGCCGCGCGCCAGCCACGCCAGGTCGGCATGCCAATGGCCCGGCCGGGTGGCGGCGAACGCGCCGGCTGGCGCCCTGTCGCCGCCAAATGCATCACGTACCGGCGCGTCCACTTCGAATGATCCCGGTCCAATGCACGGCCCCAGCCAGACCACGAGCCTTGCCGCCGGCGTGGCCATGGCGCCCACCGTCGCCTCCAGCACGCCAGCGGCAAGGCCGCGCCATCCAGCATGCGCGGCCGCGATCTCGCTGCCATCGTCCGCGCACAGCACTACCGGCAGGCAATCGGCGGTCTGGATGACCAGCACGACGCCGGGATCACGCGCCACGGCGGCATCAGCCTCCGGCTCCACGTCCGAGGCCATTGCCTCCGCGGCCACCACGCGCGTTCCATGCACTTGATGCAGCCAACGCGGGGACTGCGGCAGGCCAAGTGCCTGCACCAGCGCCCGGCGGTTGGCCGCGACGACCGTGGCATCATCGCCACTGCGCAGGCCGAGGTTGAAACGCGCATATGGCGGATCGGATTGGCCGGGGCCCTCGCGCGTGGTGACGATCGCATGCACGCGCGCCGGCGCGGGCCAGTCGGGGACAATCCAGTTCTCTTGCATGGCAACGGGCGTGGCGGCTGCGGGTATGGCATCTATATAACGCACATCGCCTGCCGATGCCCCGCGCAACGCGGTGGCGGTTCACCTTGGTGAATCGGCATGTGTCACGGCATCGACCCGCAAGGCGTCCAGCAGCATGGACATGTCGGGTGGCCGTTCGGCCTCGAAAACCATCGACTCGCCGCTGACCGGATGCACGAAGGCCAGCCGCTCGGCATGCAACGCCTGGCGCCGGAACCCACGCAAGGCCGCGACCAGTTCCGGGCCCGCGCCCGGCGGCAGCCGGATGCCGCCTCCGTAGAGCGGATCGCCAACCAGGCCATGCCCGATATGCGCCATGTGCACACGGATCTGGTGCGTGCGGCCGGTTTCCAGGCGGCACTCGATCACCGTATGTGCGCGCAGGCGTTCGCGCACGCGGTAGTGGGTGACCGCACGCTTGCCGCCGTTGCCGTCACGCACCGACTGGCGTACGCGGTCATGCGGATGGCGCCCCACCGGCATCTCCACACGGCCGCCGGCGATGAGCGATCCCTTGACGATGGCCTCGTAGCGACGCTCCACGTCGTGGCGCGACAACATGTCGACGAGCACCGTGCACGCCGGCAGCGAACGCGCGACCACCATCAAGCCGGAGGTGTCCTTGTCCAGCCTGTGCACGATGCCCGCCCGCGGCAGCCTGGCCAGTGCCGGGTCATGATGAAGCAACGCGTTGAGCAGCGTTCCGTCCGCATGACCGGCGCCGGGATGGACGATCATCCCGGCCGGCTTGCACAGCACCAGGATGTCGGCATCCGCGTACCGAATGTCGAGGTCCACGGCCTCCGGTCGCATGGCTACTTCCACCTCGAGCCGGGCCCGCAGTTCGACCGTCTCGTCACCGTGGACCACATACCGGGGCTGGGTCCGGACGCCATCCACGGTCACCGCCCCGGCCCTTATCCAGCCCGCCAGGCGCGAACGCGAGTAATCGGGAAACATCCGCGCAAGCGCCTTGTCCACGCGCTCACCGGCCAGGTCGAGCGGGATGCGCGCGGTGTGGTGAACCTCAGTCATGTTGGCGTCCGGTCGCCACGGCGGTTTCCGTTATCATTGCGGCTTGCTCAACAGGCATCGACCATTTTCCCATGCGCCTTCTCAAACTGTCTTGCATCGTGGTTGTCGTCCTCGTGCTGGCATCGTGTTCGACATTCCGGACCAAGAATGAACTTTCCACGCTGCCGGTCGAACAGCTCTACGAAGTCGCCCACACATCCCTCGTGCAGGGGAACTACCATTCTGCGGAAGACGCGTTCACGCGGCTGATTGCACGCTTCCCCAGCGGCAAGTACAACCAGCAGGCGCAAATCGAACTGGCCTATACCCAGTTCAAGGATAACCACCCGGACGAGGCCTACGCCACGATCAGCCGCTTCATCACGACCTACCCGGCAAGCAAGGACGCGCCATATGCGTACTACCTGCGCGGCCTGATCAATTTCAGCCGCGAAGGCACATTCACCCAGCGCCTGTTTCACCTGGACAGCAACGCCCGCCACGACCAGCAATACCGCTTGCGGTCATTTGCCGACTTCAACCAGTTGGCGCGCCGTTTTCCGAATAGCAAGTACACGCCTGACGCGCGCCAGCGCATGATCTACCTGCGCAACCAGATGGCCCAGTTCGAGATCAACGTCGCCGAATACTACCTTCGCACCAAGGCCTACGTGGCCGCCGCGCACCGCGCCAAGTATGTGATCGAACACTACCAGCAGGCACCCCAGGTGGCGGACGCCCTGGCCATCGAAACGCGCAGCTACCTGGCCCTGGGGCTGGACAAACTGGCCGACAAATCGCGTGCCGTGCTTAAGCTCAATTACCCCAACCACCCGTACCTGAGCGACCCGAAGTGGCCGCATTCGGCGTCGACATTGCGCAGGATGATTCCATTTTCGGGGCATCATTGAGGGGACCGGGGTCGAGAAGGGTCGCCGCACGGCTCCGCTTGCTTCGCAAGCTGCGCCCGGCACGGACGGGGTGGCGGGGGCTGGCGTATCGTGCGGCCGCAGCGTACGCTGCAACGCCTGTGCGTCGCGGATGACCCGCCCCGAATGCACGCGTAATACCCCCGCCCCTCCCTTCGCGCACCACTTTGCGCATTCCGCACGCCCTGAAAATGCCGAGCTACCAACGTTCGTATTATTCGGAAACGCTCTCCGGGAGCCTGACCCCGGACACCTTCGCATCCGTCCCGGAAGTCGATGTATGCATCGTGGGAGGAGGTATCGCCGCGCTGTCGTGTGCGCAAACACTCATTCAAGGCGGCCGGCGCGTGGCCGTGGTCGAAGCCAACAAGGTGTTCTCGGGAGCATCCGGGTTGAATGGCGGTTTCGTCGCCCCGGGATACGCGCTTTCCATGGACGCCGTGGAAGCCAGGGTCGGATTGGAAAGCGCGAAACGGATGTTCGACATCACCGTTGCCGGGGTGGAGCGCATTCGTGCGAACATCCGCGACTTCGACATCCAAGGCGTACACAAGGTCGATGGCAAGATCCGCCTGCTGCGTTACGCTCCCACCCGACATGATCGACAGCATGTCGAAGACATGCGCACCAAATACGATTACGACATCGCACCCGTCGACATCGGCTGGCTGCGCGACACGCTCTCCTCCACGTCGTACCACTTCGGTTACCTGTTTCGCAATGGCTTTCAGATGCATCCGCTCAACTACGGAGTGGCGATGTACCGCCAGTTGCAATCGCGAGGATTGCATGTGCTGGAAGGGGAACGGGTAACGGGCATCCGCTCCTCCGGGCAGGGATACCGCGTTACGCTGGCGTCCGGGGAGATCACCGCTCGCGATGTCGTACTGTGCACCGGCGGATACACCAGCACGGAAAGCAGCCGCCTGCACGGGTCCATTTTCCCAATCACCACCTACGTCGGCGTGACCGAAGCCGATGACAGTATTCCCGAGCGGCACATCAAGACTCCCTACGGCCTGGGCGATACCCGCAGGGCCTCCGACTACTACCGTATCGTCAACCGCAATCAGCTTTTGTGGGGAGGGCGCATAACCGCGTTTCCGAGCCGGAACCTCACGCAAATCACCGAGTTCATCCGGCACGACATACAGGCGAGCTATCCATTATTGAAGACTTTGCGCATCAAGATCGCATGGTCCGGCATCATGGGTTATGCAATGCATAAAATGCCGTATCTGGGGCGAATGCAGAACGGAGTGTGGTACTGCACGGCATTCGGAGGCCACGGCCTTGGACCGGGCACGGGCTGCGGCGACACGATCGCCAAGGCCATCCTTGGCCAGGGCGACGATCACGAACTGTTCCGCGCGTTCCCAATGCGCCGTACATTCGGTATTCTCGGCCGGATCGGCGTCGAAGCAACCTACAAAAAGTACATCCTGATGGATCACATCCGGGAATCCACTCGATACGAATAGACGGAGGCATCACCCGTGCCCAGCCATGACATTACCTCTCTCGTAGTGCGATCACTTCCGTTTTTGCTCAAGGGGGCATGGATAACCGTGATTTTGTCGGTCGTGTCCCTGTTTGTCGGGGCCGCGATCGCCATCGTCTTCGCGCTGGGTCGATTCCTGAAAATACCGGTTCTCCGCCAGATCGGGGACGCCTATGTCTCCGTGTTTCGCGGCACGCCGTTGCTGGTGCAGTTGTACGTCATCTACTACGGGCTGCCACAACTCGGCATTTCATTCGGCCCGATACTGTCGGGAGCGCTGGGGCTGTCGCTCAATACGGGCGCGTATCTGGCCGAATCATTGCGATCCGCATTGGAATCGGTTCCCAAGGGGCAGTTCGAAGCTGGCTATTCGTTTGGCTACAATCGATATCAGATAATGCGGTACATAATACTGCCGCAGTCGTTTCGAACCGCATTGCCAACCATCGGCAATACGTTCATCAACCTTGTAAAGGATACCTCGCTCGTATCCGTCATCACCGTTGTCGAACTATTGCAGGCTAGTACCTTGATAATTGCCAGGACGTTCCAGCCACTCCCCCTGTACGTGGAAGCGGCCATCATTTACTGGCTCATCAATTATGCATTCGGGATCATCCAGCGGAAACTGGAGTCCCTTTCGTCACGTTTTGTCACGCAGTAGCCGGGCGGCCCATCACGCCATCCGATACGGCAACTTGGGTTTGACAGCATCCGGACCGCGGATTACCGTCGGCGATGCCCATTCACAACACCACCACAAGAGAGGTTGAACGTTATGCGCCACAGGATGATTGCACGTGTCGTGGCAACGGCCACTTTGGTCCTTTTGTTTTCCGCACCCGCCGCCTACGCCAACACCTGGCAGAATGTAAAAAAGGCCGGTGTGTTGACGGTCGGAATCGAGGGGACCTATCCACCTTTTGATTTCATGGATGAAAACAACCAGCCGACCGGGTTCGACGTCGATCTGGCCCGGGCCATAGGCAAGGAATTGGGAGTCAAGGTGAGTTTCGTGTCCACCAAATGGACGGCCTTGATCGGTGGCCTCAATGCCGACAAGTTCGACGTCATCGCGGCAGACATGAACAACACCCCGGAGCGCGCGAAGAGCGTCGATTTCACCATTCCCTACAACGTGACCGGTGCCGTGCTGATCTGCCGCAAGGACAATGCCAAATATCACAAGCTTTCCGATCTCAAGGGCGCACACGTTGGTGCCGGCGTCGGTACCGCCTTTGCCGACCTCGCCAAAAGCGTGAAGGGCGCGAACGTTACCTTGTACTCCAGCATGCCGGCGTACCTGCAGGACCTCATGAACGGTCGACTTGACGTGATCATCAATGCGAAAGCGGTCAGCGCCTACGCGATCAAGAAGAACAACTATCCGCTCGAAATCTGCAGCGATGTCCTCAACAAGAAGAATCCGGGCCGTATTTCGATGGCAGTGAAGAAGGGCAACAAGACCCTGCTCGCCAAGCTCGACCACGCCATCGAGAAGTACACGAACAGCCCGGCCTACCAGGCCCTTTACAACAAATGGTTCGGTGCGGGGACGCCAACCCTGACGGAGTGGAAGCAGGCCCACGGCAAGAAGTGACGGCGGGCGCCCGCACGCTTGCCAGGCGGTGGCGTGCGGGTATTCCGGGTAGGTCGATCGACCCCGGCGGATACAGGTACGATCACAACCTGGCTGCCTCACCAGATCCCTGCGTGGCACCTCCCTGCGCCGCGATCGACCGCTTCGACACTTTGCCGGATTACGTCTCACAGTGCGGATGAGCAAGCCATGACCAGCAACCAGGCACGCCCCATCGTAAGCGTGCGCGACATCCACAAATCGTTCGGCACGGTCGAGGTGCTCAAGGGCATCTCGTTCGACGTGCACAGGGGCGAGGTGGTGTGCATCATCGGGCCGTCGGGGTCGGGCAAGTCCACGGCGCTGCGCTGCATCAACGGATTGATCCCCATCGATCGCGGCGAGATAGAGGTCGGCAACTTCAAGGTCCATGCGCTGCGCCGCGACAGGGAAAGGATCGCGCTGCGCAAGGAAGTGTCCATTGTGTTCCAGCAATACAACCTGTACCCGCACAAGACGGCACTGCAAAACGTGATGATGGCACCCATCCAGGTGCTCAAGGAAAACAGGCGCGAGGTCGAGGAGCGCGCCCACGCCCTCATACGCAAGGTCCGCCTGGAAGGCAAGGAAAACAGCTACCCCGCCGAACTCTCCGGGGGACAGCAACAGCGTGTTGCGATCGCGCGCAGCCTGGCGATGCGCCCGGAAGTCATGCTGTTCGACGAGGTCACCGCCGCACTGGATCCGGAAACGGTCAAGGACGTGTTGAACACGATTCGCGAGTTGGCCACCGAAGGCATGACCTGCATCCTCGTCACGCACGAAATGGGGTTCGCACGCGAGGTGGCCAACGAAGTCTATTTCACCGACCAGGGTGTGATCGTCGAACACGGCTCGCCAACGGAACTGTTCGCCCACCCGCGACACCAGCGCACCCAGGAGTTTCTGTCGCAGGTGTTGTAAGTGGGTGCGTCGGAGGCGGGGGACGGGGTCAACGCCAGCCGGAACTGATCGGATAACGGCGCTCGCGGCCGAAGGCTCGCGCGGTGACCTTGGGGCCTGGCGCGGCCTGGCGGCGCTTGAATTCGTTGGCCAGCACCATGCGCGCCACGCGCGCCACGGTGTCGGCGTCGTGGTCGGCGGCAATGATTTCGGCCTGGGATTTTTCCCCCTCGATGAACGCCTCGAGGATGGCATCGAGTTCGGCGTACGGCGGCAGTGAATCCTGGTCCGTTTGCCCCGCGCGCAATTCGGCGGATGGCGGGCGGGAAATGACTTGCCCTGGAATGACGGGACCGGAGCCCGCTTGATTACGCCACCGCGCCAACCGGTACACCACCGTCTTGTACACATCCTTCAGCGGCGCAAATGCCCCGCACATGTCGCCGTACAGGGTGCTGTAGCCGACCGCCATCTCGCTCTTGTTGCCGGTGGCCAGCAGCAGCTTGCGGTGCTTGTTGCTGAGTGCCATCAACAGGACACCACGGATGCGTGCCTGCAGGTTTTCTTCGGCGATGTCCGGCGGTGCACCGGCAAAGGCTGGCTTGAGCGTGCCAAGCATGGCCTCGAACGCGGGCTCGATGGGCAGGACGTGGTAATCCACGCCCAGCGCCCGTGCCTGACTGCGGGCGCCATCCAGGGATATGTCGGACGTGAAACGCGACGGCAGCATGACGGCCGTGACGTGTTGCGCTCCCAGGGCGTCCACGGCCAGCGCCAGGGTCAGGGCCGAGTCGATGCCACCCGAAAGCCCCAGCAGCACGTCGGCAAAGCCGTTCTTGCCCACGTAATCGCGCACGGCGCGGACCAGCCCGGCATACAACACCGCTTCGCCATCCACCTCCGGCGGTTGCGGCCACCCGTCGGCCCGCAAGGTGCGCGTGTCGGCATCGAAGGTAGCGAACAGCAGCGCGTCCACAAACGCCGGTGCCCGCGCGACGACGTGGCCATCGGGGTTGACGAGCATGGAGCTGCCATCGAACAAGAGGTCGTCCTGGCCACCGACCAAATTGACATAGGCGATGGCGCAACCACTGCTGCGCGCGTGGCGGCTCAGCGTGGCCTCACGCCGGACCTGCTTGGTGACATCCCAGGGCGAGGCGTTGATCACCAGGACAAGGGCCGCGCCGGAACGCGCAGCCCCGGCCACCGGCTCGTCATCCCACACGTCCTCGCACACCAGCACGGCAACACGCACCCCGTCGACATCGACAACGCTGGTCGTCGTGCCGGGGGTGAAGTAGCGCTTTTCATCGAAGACCGCGTAGTTGGGCAGCACCTGCTTGCGGGCCAGTTGCGTGATGCGGCCGTGGTCGAGCAGTGCGGCGGTGTTGAACAGCGCGTCGTCCTTGCCCTGATGCGGAACGCCGACCAGGGCCGACACGTGCCCCGTGGCCGCAACCAGTCCCGCGAGTTCCCGTTTGCACGCGGCGATAAAGCTCGGCCGCAACAACAGGTCCTCAGGCGGATACCCACTCAGGGTCAATTCCGGAAACGCCACCAACCGGGCGCCGCCGGCCGCAGCCGCAGTCATCAGGCGCCGGACCCTGGCAGCATTGCCAGCTACATCGCCGACGGGAAAATCATGCTGGGCCAGGGCGAGACGCAGGGTGGGCACGGGAGGGGTTGGTTTGGCGGTGCGGGGATCGGGAGAAGAATACGCGATGTTTGAAGATTGGGATCGGGGAATGCTCCGGTTCCGGGTACAACCGCCGGTCATCCGGTTGCGATCGGGATGACAGTGCCGCGCTCTACCGCATCCGTTCGGCCAACGCCTTGCCGAGATCGGCCGGCGACTTGACGGTGGTGACGCCAGCCGCCTCCAGGGCCGCAAACTTGCCCTGTGCCGTGCCCTTGCCGCCCGAGATGATGGCGCCGGCATGGCCCATGCGTTTGCCCTTGGGCGCCGAAGCCCCGGCGATGAACGACACCCCGGGCTTGGTCACGTAGTCGCTGATGAATTCGGCGGCCTGTTCCTCGGCGCTACCGCC
>CAYOEF010000012.1:0-26270 GCA_964402805.1 uncultured Rhodanobacteraceae bacterium
CCTCGGTGCCCGAGTTGACCATGCGCAGCATTTCCACCGACGGCACCAGCCGCGCGATGGTTTCCGCCATGACGACCTCGTCCTCGCACGGCGTGCCGAAGGACAGGCCCGCGGCGACGGCGCGCTCGACCGCCTCGCGCACCGCTGGATGGTTGTGGCCCACCACCATCGGGCCCCACGAGCCGACGTAATCGATGTAGCGGTTGCCGTCGGCGTCCCAGATGTACGCGCCATCCGCACGGCGTGCGAAAAAGGGTTCGCCGCCGACGGGGCCGAAAGCCCGGGCCGGTGAATTGACGCCGCCGGGCAGGTGGTCCAGGGCGCGTTGGAAGAGATCGTGGCTGTTGCTCATGATGGAAAGTGCTGGTGGCGGGAATGTAGTTGGACGAGTCGGCATCGGGAATGGCGGGCACGCCGTCCATTCCCATGGCCATCGCTATGGTAATCCACGCCGCCAGGCGCCTCGCACGCGGCATTCGAACCATGCGGAGCCGGACAGCTTCCCGCATGCGGCGGTAAAGTATCGCGCAGCGTTGTCCACGCGAGCCACGCACGGCGCGCGGCCCCTTCATGTCAGGAGAAACTCATGCCAGGACTATTGCCAAACGTCGATCCGGACGGGCTTGTGGAGTACTCGGTCGTTTATACCGACCGTGCGTTGAACCATATGTCGCAGCGCTTCCAGGGTGTCATGCGCGACATCTCGCGTGCCCTCAAGAGCGCGTACGGCGCCCACGCGGCGATCGTCGTGCCGGGCAGCGGAACCTTCGGCATGGAGGCCGTTGCGCGGCAGTTTGCAACCGGCAAGCGCTGCCTGGTGATCCGTGACGGCTGGTTCAGCTATCGCTGGACGCAGATCTTCGAAACCGGCCAAATCCCGTCGGCCACGCGCGTGCTGAAGGCCCGCGCGACCGAGGCGGGCGACCAGCCGTTCTTTGCGCCGCCGCCAATTGACGAGGCGGTCGCCGCCATTGCCGAGTTCAAGCCCGACCTGGTGTTCGCGGCGCACGTGGAGACCGCGTCGGGAATCGTGCTTCCCGACGATTACATACAACAGCTTGCCGAGGCGACCCACGCCGCCGGTGGCCTGTTCGTGCTCGACTGCATCGCATCGGGCGCATTGTGGGTCGACATGCCAACCGCCGGTGTCGACATCCTGCTCTCGGCGCCGCAAAAGGGCTGGAGCGCACCGGCCTGCTGCGGCCTGGTCATGCTCGGCGAGCGTGCGCGCGAACGCATCGAGACGACGCAAAGCACCAGTTTCGCGTGCGACCTGCGCAAGTGGCTCGGCATCATGGAGGCCTACGAGGCCGGCCACCATGCCTATTACACGACCATGCCGACCACCTCCCTGGTGGCGGTGCGCGACGCCATGCTCGAGACCGCACAACTGGGCCCGGATGCGACGCGCGAGGCCCAATGGAAGCTGGGTACCGCGGTTCGCGCGCTGCTCGGCGAACACGGCTTCAAGAGCGTTGCCGCGCCGGGGTTCGAGTCCCCGACCGTCGTCGTCAGCCATACCACGGACGATGCCATCCATTCAGGCCGCAAATTCGCCGGGCTCGGCATCCAGGTTGCCGCCGGAACCCCGCTTGCCATCGACGAGCCGGCTGGCTTCAAGACCTTCCGCATCGGCCTGTTCGGACTCGAAAAGCTGCGCAATGTCGAGCGCACGGTCGATACGCTGGCGCAGGCGCTTGAGAAAATCCGGCAGGTGGCCTGAGTGCGACAACGGTATGCGGCGCGATCGCGCCGCGGCCGCCCCGCCCGGCGGTGACGTCATGCGTCCTTGGGCCACCAGCGCAGCGCGGTGGCCGGCAGGTACAACACGGGCGCTGCCGGCAGCTCGCAGTCGGGTGGTGCCGCGACCCACAGCCGGCCGTGGCCGCAGCGCAGCGCGATCTGTTGCTCATGGCGTCCGGCGCGGCTTATTTCGGGGACGGCCGCGAACGCACCCGGCGGCGATGCGCCGGCCGGATAGATGCGGATGTCCTGGGGCGCGATGTACCAGTCCACCGGCGTCCGGTCGGCCAGTTGCGTGTCCACGGGCAGGCTGATGCCGGCGGCGGGCCAATGGATGTGGCCATTGATGATGGAGCCTTTGTGCACGTTGCGGTGTCCCAGCAAGCGTGCGGCAACGCCGCTCACTGGGTTGAGGTAGATGTCGCGGGGCGCGCCGCACTGGACGATGCGGTGTTCGTGCATCAGGACCAGCCGGTCGGCGATGCTTGCCAGCATCGGGTCGTGGCTGGCCGCCAGCGCCGGAATGCCCGCGCGGTGCACTTCGGCGATCAGTTCGGCGATGACGTCGTCGCGGGTTTCCGGATCCAGCGCCGAGGTCGGCTCATCGAGCAGCAGCAGGCGCGGTTGGCGCGCCATGGCGCGGGCCAGGGCCACGCGCTGCTGTTGGCCGCCGGAGAGTTCGCTTGGGCACTGCTCGGCGTATGCGCCCATGTGCATGCGTTCCAGCCAGCGCAATGCCTGCGCATGGCGATCCGCGCCGCGCAGGGCGAAGGCGACGTTGCGCCATGCGTTGAGATGCGGGAACAGGCCGTAGCCCTGGGGCAGATAGCCGACGGCCCGGCGCTGCGCCGGCAACTGGTCGAACGGTTTCCCGCGTGAGGGCAACAGGCCCGCGATGGCGCGCAGCAACAACGACTTGCCCTCGCCGCTGGCACCCAGCAGCACCGTGAAGCCGTGCACGTCGAACTGGACGTCGAGGGTGATGGGATGGTCGATCCGGCAGCTGACGTGCATCAGGCCATCCTTTTGCGTACCGCCAGGCCCAGGACCAGCGGCAGCGGCAAGGCGACCAGGAAGAACACCCACAGCAGCGGGTATACCGCGTCCAGGCCGAAATCCTGCAGGTTGATCCACAGTTTGACCGGAATGCCGGACGGGTAATACGCCACGATCAGGACCACGCCGAACTCGCCCAGCGCGCGCACCCACGCCAGGGCGATCGCCGCCACGAAACCGAGCCGTGCCATCGGCAGGCTCACGGTGAAGAAGCAGCGGGTCGGGGAGTGGCCCAGCGTGAACGCGATCTGCTCGAGTTCGCGCGGCACGCCCTCGAAGGCCGCCCGTGCCGCGATCACGAAATACGGCAGCGCGGCATAGAACTGCGCCATGATGAATGCGGGCGCGGAATTGGTCAGCAGCAGCCCGGCGCGCTCGAGGAGCGATCCGGCCGGGCCGTAGGGGCCGTACATGGTGGCCAGCAACAGGCCCATGGCCAACGGCGGCGTCAGCAGCGCCAGCAGCAGCAGGGCGTCGATCAGCCACTGGCCGCGCACGCGGTGGCGGGCCAGCCACCAGGCCAGGGGCGTGCCCAGGCCGATGATGGGGACCAGGGCCACCAGGCTGTAGCCGAGCGATACCGCGACGGCGCCGCCGTCGCCGCGCACGAAACCGAAGTGTTGCCAGTCGGTCGCGACCAGCAGTCCGACGAACGGGATGGCCAGCAGCAGCAGCGTCAAGGCCGCCATCCACGCCGACACGTGGGTCAGTGGCGATCCCGCACGGTGCGGTGGTGTCAAAGCGGACCCCCGCGTGATGGCCCGTAACCGTATTGCTGCAGCGTCGAGCGACCTTGCCTGCTGCGCAAGAAGTCGACAAATGCCTTGGCGAGCGCAGGCTGGCGGGCATTGTCGAGTACGGCCGCGTAGAAGACCAGCGGCTGTACGCGGAGTGACTTGCCTCCCGGCAGGGCGATGTGCGCGCGGGAATACCACGAAGCCTGCATCGCCGGATGACCCAGATCGATCTCCTTCGGCAGGTCGATCGTCGGCAGGTGGTGCGAGCGCGCGGCGCTGAGGTAACCGAGGGAGGCGTCGATCTGGCCGGCTTCCAGGCGGGACATCAGCGAGGTTTCCACGAATATCTGGCGCGGGTTCTGCAATGGCCCGGCAATCCGCTTCATGAGCCCGGGTTGCTGATAGTAAAGGGCGGCCAGTTGCAGGGTGAGCAAAGCATTGGCGCCTTGCGGATCGACCGCGGGGTCGGTGCGGCCAAGGCGCAGGCCCGGTTCCTCCAGGACCTCGTACCACGTCTTGTCGCCTTTTGCGACGGCGGCAAAGTCGGCGGCGAAGCGGCTGCGCGGACTGTAGATGACGACCATGCGTGTACTGGCGACCGGCACGGCGTGCTGGATGAGTCCCGCCTTCTGCAGCACCCGGAGTGGACCGGGCGTGATGCCGACGAACACGTCGGCACGCAACGCCTTGCCGGCAAGGAGCCGCGCCAGCGCGTAGGAACCGCGGCCGATACCCTGATAGCCGGCATGCTGGTCTTTCGCGAACGTCGGGCCGAGCGCGCCGTCCATCACGGCGCCCATGGAGCCGGCGTAGGCAACCCGGATGACGGGTTGGCCGCCCGCCACGGCAGGCAGGCAGATGGCGAGGCCGATCAGGGTCAGGGCGAAGCGACGCAGGCCGCCTGGGATCGCCGCACGGATGGTGACTTTCCGTGATCCGGGGGAAAGGCGAAAGAGAGGGGTCATGGGCTTTCCAGTGGCGATCGACGATCCGCGCGCGTGCAACGAAGCACCGCCTGTTGCAGCCCGGCGTGCCGGTGAGTATATCGAGCGCCGCGTCGTCAGGCGGGATGCGTGGTGGCGACGCGCCGTCGCAGTGTGGCCGTGGCGCGTCCGGCAAGGCGTGATGCGCCGGCGTGCGCGGGCTTGTCACAGGTCAGTCGCGTGGTGCCGGGCATGTGATAACGTGCAAGATCGACGACCGGGCGGCTGTGCACATTCAGATGGAAACACGAGACACCATGGGCCGGTTGCTGCGCGATCTGCGCATCTCCGTGACCGACCGCTGCAACTTCCGCTGCACCTACTGCATGCCGAAGGAGTTGTTTGGCGCCGATCATGCGTTCCTGCCGCGTGCGAGCCTGCTCACGTTCGAGGAAATCACGCGCCTGGCACGGCTGTTCGCGCATCTCGGGGTGACCAAGCTCAGGCTGACCGGTGGCGAGCCGCTGGTACGCAAGAACATCACGCAACTGGTGGCGATGCTGGCTCCCATTCCCGGCATCACCGACATTGGCCTGACCACCAACGGATCGCTGCTGACCACCGACGTGGCGCGCCGCTTGAAGGATGCCGGACTGCATCGCATCACGGTGAGTCTCGATGCCCTGGACAACCCCACGTTCAAGGCGATGAACGGCGTCGGCTTTCCCGTCGAACGGGTGCTGGAGGCGATCGACAACGCCGCGGCGGCCGGACTGGCCCCGGTCAAGGTCAACATGGTGGTCAAGCGGGGTGCCAACGATCATTGCATCGAGGACATGGCGGAGCATTTCCGCGGCACCGGCTGCATCCTGCGCTTCATCGAGTTCATGGACGTCGGCACGACCAACGGCTGGCGCCTGGAAGACGTGGTGGCGGCGGATGAAATCCTTGCCCGCATCGATGCGCGCTGGCCCGTCGAGCGCGTGCCGCCGCGGTATCCCGGCGAAGTGGCCAACCGCTGGCGCTATCGCGACGGCGGCGGCGAGATCGGTGTCATCGCCTCGGTGACCAAGCCGTTCTGCCGCGGCTGTACGCGTGCGCGGCTGTCCGCCGAGGGCGTGCTGTACACCTGCCTGTTCGCGGCGGTCGGCAAGAGTCTTCGGGATCTGCTGCGTGGTGGTGCCGACGATGACGCCCTTGTCGATGCCATTGCCGGCGTCTGGGGCCGCCGCAAGGATCGCTACTCGGAGTTGCGCAGCCAACAGACACCGGGCATCGGACGCAAGAAGATCGAGATGTCCTACATCGGCGGGTGAGGCGACGGTCCCGGCGCACGGTCGCCCCATGCAGAGGGTCACATCGTGAACATGCCACAAAACCTCGGCCAGGCGCTTGCGAATTACCGCAACGCCTACCTGTTGACCGCAGGCCGCGGCGCACCGCATGCCGTCCCGGTGGTGCCGCGTTTCGACGGCCATGCCGTGATCGTCGAGGGGATCGGGAAACACACGCGCACCAACGTCACGCGGCAGCCCGCGGTCGGGCTGGTGTGGCCGCCGCTGGCCCCGGCCGGCTACTCGCTGATCGTCGACGGCCAGGCCACGGTGGCCGGCGATGCCTTGCAGGTGACGCCAACCCGCGCCGTGCTGCATCGTGCCGGCACCCCCGCCGAACCCGATCATGCGGGCGGCTGCGCGGCCGACTGCATTGAACTGCAACTGCATTGAACTGGACACCGGCCTCGCGGGCCGAGTAACGGGTGTTTGCGGTTGGCCGGTGCGCTGACCTGGGTCTCCTACCCACGCCATCGAAAAAATACCATGGATTTCAGCAACATAGTGAGCACGACGCGGATGTCGCGTGCAAGCGGGAGTCGGCCTGGATGGTGCAGCTGTCCCGCATCGGCTTGTTGACTTGGATACGCGATGCGTGTAGGAAAGCATCCATAGGCTATGCCGTGATCAAGGGGTTGCGCACGTGACACCAGACAGCTTCACAGCACCGATGGCCGCGTATCCGGTGGGGCACTTGACCCCGCCCACCGTGATCGACCGGCCGGCCGGGGATGCGTCGCCGGCATGAGTGCCGAGGAGTCGTCCACGCCGCTGCTCGAGTTGAAGGGCATCACCAAGCGCTACCCCGGGACGCTGGCCAACGACGGCGTCGACCTCGCGATCATGCCCGGCCAGATGCACGCGCTGGTTGGCGAAAACGGCGCCGGCAAAAGCACCTTGATGAAGTGCATCTATGGCGTCATACGGCCGGATGCCGGCGAGATCCTGTGGCGTGGGCAACCGACCACCATCGCCAGCCCCGCGGCCGCCCAGCGCATTGGCATCGCGATGGTGTTCCAGCACTTTTCGCTGTTTGAAACCCTGACCGTCGCGCAAAACATTGCCTTGAGCATGCAGGGCGCGGGCAACCTGCGCCGCCTGTCCGAACGCATAGCCACCGTTTCGCGCGAGTACCAACTGCCCATCGACCCGGGCCGCCATGTCCACAGCCTTTCCGTGGGCGAGCGCCAGCGCGTGGAAATCGTCCGTTGCCTGCTGCGCGACCCGCAGTTGCTCATCATGGACGAGCCGACGTCGGTATTGACGCCCGGCGAGGTCGACCTGTTGTTCGAAACCTTGCGCCGCCTCGTGCAGGAAGGGCGCAGCGTGCTGTACATCAGCCACAAACTGGACGAGGTACGCGCCCTGTGCCAGCGCGCGACCATCATGCGGACGGCCAAGGTCGTCGGTACGTGCGATCCGCGCGAGGAAAGCGTCGCCAGCCTGGCGCGGATGATGATCGGGAGCGATCCGCCGACGTTGAAACGGCGCCGCAGTTCGATCCAGAGACTGCCCTGCCTGCGCCTGCGGGAACTGTCCTACCGGCCATCGGACCCGTTCGGCACGCCACTCGAGGGTATGAACCTCGACGTGTTCAGTGGCGAGATCCTGGGTATCGCCGGCGTCTCCGGCAACGGGCAGCAGGAAATGCTGGTCATGCTCTCCGGCGAGGAACGGGTCCGCCAGGTGGACATGATCCAGATCGGCGACCAGCCGGTCGGCGGCATGGATCCGGCCCAGCGGCGTGCGCGCGGGCTCGCGTTCGCGCCCGCCGAGCGCCTGGGGCGCGCCGCCGTCCCCGGCATGTCGCTGGTCGACAACACGTGCCTGACGGCCTACCAGAAGGGCCTGGTCCGCCACGGGTTCGTGCGCGCACGCGCCGTGCGCCGCTTCGCCCACCGCGTGTGCGAGACGTTCCGGGTGGTTTGCGGCAGTATCCACGCGGAGGCGGGCAGCCTCTCGGGTGGCAACCTGCAGAAGTTCGTGATGGGTCGCGAGATACTGCTCGCGCCCAAGGTCCTGGTGGCGGCGAATCCGACCTGGGGCGTCGACATCGGTGCGGCGATGGCCATTCGCCAGGCGCTGGTCGACCTGACCGCCACCGGCGCCGGGGTCTTGCTGATATCCGAGGATCTCAACGAACTGTTCGAGATCTGCGACAGGATCGCCGTGATCTACCAGGGGCGACTGTCACCGGTCGTGGCCGTCGAAGACGCGGACCGCGACCAGATCGGGCGCTGGATGACGGGCGTGTTCGGGGACGGCCCGGGGGGAACGGACCAGCCGCCGCGGGGGGGATCGCGTCATGCGCTTGCGACTTGAACCACGCCTGCAGCAGTCGCGGCTGATGCGGTTCGGATCGCCGTTTCTCGCCGCCATCCTCACGATCATATTCGGCGCGATCATGTTCGCGGTATTGGGGCAGAATCCGTTGCAGGCCCTGTATACGTTTTTCGTGCGGCCGCTCAGCAGTGCCTATGGCGTGACCTCGTGGCTGATCGAGGTTGCGCCGCTGTTGCTCATCAGCATGGGCCTGACGATCGGCTTTCGCGCCAATATCTGGAATATCGGCGCGGAAGGCCAGTACACCATGGGTGCCATCTGCGGGGGCGGCGTGGCGCTCTTGTTCTACGGCCACGGCGGCTGGTGGCTGTTGCCGCTGATGGTCGTGGTGGGCGGGCTGGCCGGGGCGGCGTGGGCCGCAATCCCCGCCTTCCTCAAGACGCGCCTCAATACCAACGAGATCCTCACGAGCCTGCTGCTGGTGTACGTCGCGCAGCACATCCTGAACTACCTCGTCCACGGGCCGTGGCGCAATCCCCAGGGCTTCAACATGCCGCAGACGGTGTCCTTCGGGCCATGGGCGACTTTGCCGGTCATCGTCCCCGGCACGCAGCTCAACATTGCCACCGTCGCGAGCTTTCTGGTCGTGCCGTTGGCCTGGGTGTTCATGCGCCACATGTTCCTGGGTTTCCAGGTCAAGGTGTCGGGCCTTTCCGACCGGGCGGCAAATTACGCCGGGTATCACCGCGGGCGCCTGGTCTGGCTGACTTTCCTGCTCAGCGGAGCGCTGTCCGGCCTCGCCGGCTTGTTCCAGGTTGCCGGCCCGATCGGCCTGTTGCAGACAACCATCTCGCCCGGCTACGGGTTCACTGCGATCATCGTGGCGTTCCTGGGCCAGCTGGAGCCCGTGGGCGTTCTCCTGGCGAGCATGCTGGTGGCACTGCTCCAGGTGGGTGGGGACCAGGTGCAGATTTCCATGCATTTGCCGAGCGCCGTTGCCGGGGTATTCCAGGGTGCGCTGTTGTTCCTGGTGCTCGCCACCGACGTCCTGATTCGTTACCGGATCCGCTGGGTGCGCGGCACCGGCGGCACGGAGCCCGCACATGGCTGACCTGACCCTTGGCATATCCGTGGTTCGCGGCACCATCGAAGCGGGCACCCCGTTGGCTCTGGCGGCACTGGGGGAACTGGTCGCGGAGCGCTCCGGCGTGCTGAACCTGGGCGTCGAGGGCATGATGCTGATGGGCGCCGTGGCCGGATTCATGACCACGGTCATCACCGGCAGTTCGCTGCTCGGCTTCGGGGCGGCCGTTGTCGCCGGTGCCGGCATGGCGCTCCTGTTCGCGTTCATCACCCAGAACCTTGTCGGCAACCAGGTCGCGACGGGCCTGGCGCTGACCATTTTCGGGACGGGCTTGAGTGCGTTCCTCGGTCTTGATTACGCCGGGATGTCGCTGCCCGGCGTCGGCTCGCTTGCCTTGCCGGGGCTGAGCGACATACCGGTCCTCGGGCCGGCACTGTTTTCGCTTGACCCGCTCGTTTACTGCTCGTGGCTGCTGCCGGTCGCGTTGTACTGGCTTCTTTACCACAGCAAGCCCGGCCTGATATTGAGGGCGGTCGGGGAGTCTCCGGACGTCGCCCACTCCCTGGGTTATCACGTCACCCGCATACGCTACTTCGCCATCCTGTTCGGTGGCGCCATGAGCGGACTCGGCGGCGCCTATCTGTCGCTGGTCTACACGCCTTCGTGGCAACAGGAAATGACCTCGGGCCGCGGCTGGATTGCGCTGGGACTGGTGGTGTTCGCGACGTGGCGGCCGGGGCTGGTGATGGCGGGTGCCTACCTGTTCGGCTTCCTGACCGTCGCCCAGTACCAGGCGCAGGGCCTGGGCCTGCCGGTACCGCCCGATTGGCTGGCGATGCTGCCGTACCTGATAACGATCGTGGCGCTGGTTTTCATTTCCATTGATCGCACGCGAGTCCTGTTGAACACCCCGATGTCGCTCGGAAAGGCCTTCCATGCGACATCCTGAACACGGGCACCCCGCGGCGCCAGCGGCGAATGGGCTGGACGCTCGACACACTTCAGTGAACGTCGATGAGACGGTGAGGAGGCTACAGCATGAAACGCAGAGAATTCCTGAAAACGACGGCGCTTGCCGCGTCGGCGGCGGCCGTGGCGGGCACGGGTGCCTGGTCGCGTTCGGCGCAGGCGGCGGACGAGCCCTTGAAGGTCGGGTTCATTTATGTCGGACCGGTGGGTGATTTCGGTTACACCTATTCGCATGACCAGGGCCGCAAATACATGGATGAAAAGCTCGGCTCGAAGGTGAAGTCGACGTATGTCGAAAAGGTGCCCGAGGGCGCCGCCGCGGTGCGCGTCATCCGGGAACTCGCGGCGCGTGGCAACAAGCTGATCTTCGGCACGTCGTTCGGCTACATGAATCCGTTGGCGAAAGTCGCGAAGCAATTCCCCGATGCAACGTTCGAGATGTGCACCGGCTACAAGGTGGCCCACAACATGGGCACGTACACGCCGCGCTGGATCGAGGGGCGCTACCTGTGCGGATTGATTGCCGGCGCCATGACCAAGACCAACATCATCGGCGAGGTCGCGCCATTCCCGATCCCGGAAGTCATCCGCGGCGCGAATGCATTCGAGATCGGCGTGCGCGAGGTCAACCCGAAGGCGGTCGTGAAGCTGTTGTTCGTCAACAAGTTCTACGACCCGGGCAAGGAGCGCCTGGCCGCCGAAACCCTGGTGAGCCAGGGCGCGGACATCCTCAACAAGCATACCGATTCACCGGCACCGATTCAGGTGGCGGTCAAGCATGGCCTGTATTCGTTCGGCTACGACTCCGACTACGAGCGCTTCGGGCCGAAGTCGGTGATCACCTCGATCATCAACAACTGGGGGCCGTTCTATGTCGAGACGGCGACTCAGGTCATCAACCACACCTGGAAGTCCGAGCAGGTTTGGGAAGGTCTCAAGGCCGGGGGCGAGGGCATGATCAGGATGGCGCCCCTCAACAAGGCGATTCCGCTGCCGGGCAAGATCGTCGATCTTTACAACCAGCGCAAGGCGCAGCTCGAAAAGGGCGAATTCAAGATATTCAAGGGTCCGCTGAAGCGTGCCGATGGCAAGATCGCGGTTCCCGCCGGCAAGGTCCTGGACAAGAACCAGATCCTGAACATGGACTACTTCATCGAAGGCGCGGAGGGCAAGTTGCCCAACAAGTCCTGATTTGTGGCGCCGGTGCCCGGCCCCGGGGGCGGGTCCGGGCACGTTTTCGCCATTTTACGGAAGCGCGCCTGCGCGCGATCAGTGTGCGGACGGCGCCGGCCACGCGGCAATGGCGGCGCGCTCCTTGGCCGTCATGTGCGTGATGTTGCCAAGCGGCATGTAATGGGTGCCCACGACCTGTTTGATCCTGGCCTGCATGGCCACGATCGTCTGTGTCTTGTCGAAGTCGATGCCAAGGGGCGGCGCGCTGAATCCCGGCTGGGTGGGATGCGCGGCGTGGCAGGCGACGCAGCGCGCATGCAGGATGGTCGTGACCTGCGCCAACGAGGTGCCGCCGCGGGTGGTAGCGGCCGCGGCATTGTGGCCTGGCGCCTGCTGCATGGGCATGGCAACCCAGAACGCGATGACGATGAGAAGGACGCCGACCACCGGATAGGCCGGTTGGATGCTGTGCGCGTGCATCAGGACGAAGAACTGGCGAATCAACGCGCCGGCGAAGATGAGCAGCACCATCACGATCCATGCGTGGTTGCTGCCGAACAGTGCCGGATAGTGGTTGCTCAGCATCAGGAAAACCACGGGAAGCGTGAAGTACGTGTTGTGCACGGACCGCTGTTTGCCACGCTTGCCGTCCAGGGGGTCGGGCGTTTCGCCGGCCTTGAGCGCCGCCACCATCCGCCGCTGTCCCGGGATGATGCAGGAGAACACGTTGGCGGCCATGCAGGTCGCCATGACCGCGCCGGTGAGCAGGAAGGCGGCGCGGCCGGGGAAGATGTGCGCGGTGAGATACGCCAGCACGATCACCATGATGGCAACCGCCACGCTGAGGATGCCGTCGTGCTGCATCTTCGGGCTGATGCGCTTGCAAAGCTGGTCGTAAATGACCCAGCCAAGTGCCAGGAAGGCGATGGCAAGGATGTCGACTTCCCACCCGGTCATGGCGCGGGCCCAGGCCCAGCCTCCCGAATGGTTGATCAACGTGAGTTCCGGCTTGGTCAGGTAGACCAGGATGAACAGGGCAAAGCCCGACAACCACGTCGTGTAGGCCTTCAGGAACTCCCAGTGCAGATGCGTGGGCAGCTTGCCGGGCGCGGAGGTGTATTTGATGTTGTGGTAGAAGCCGCCGCCGTGGACCATCCACAACTCGCCGGCGACCTCGGGACGCCGGTCCTGCGGGTTCTCGGGCTCGCGCAGGCTGTTGTCGTGCATGACGAAGTAGAACGACTCGCCAATCCACGCGATCGCCGCGATCACATGCAACCACCGCAGCAACATGTTGCCGAAATCAAGCAGATATGCTTCCACTGGCACTACCTCGATGTGATCCGCCGGGTGGACGCATGGTGACTGCCACCCCGTGGGAGGGCCCGCACGTGTGCGCCCGGTGCCTGGTTTACGGAAGATCGGGACCGTGCGGAAGTGGATCCGCACGAACACGTAAAGCCGTTCCATCTGTTCCCAGGGCGGCCGCGCTCAGGTCGCGGACACTTGCGGAGTCTACACTGTCGCGTGGCCGGCGGAAGGCCATATGTCTTGACAGTCGTATCCAATGTGCGTCGTAATGTGGCTCCGAACTCCTCGTGGCCACCACGCCCATGGCGCAACACAGTTACGCGGTACCCCGTGCGGGCCTGCCTGCACAAACGGCTCGCACCGTGGATCGATCGGTGTTCAAGACCGCGTACGCGGTGATACCGAACCGTGTGATGACGGACATCGTCACGAGCCGCTTGCCGCACTGGCGCAAGACGCGGGCGTGGATCCTGGCGCGGCCGTTGTCGGGCTTTGCCGAAACGTTCGCACAATACGCGGTGGAAGTCGGCCCCGGTGGCGGCAGTGACCGGCCGGAGCTGGAAGCGGGTGCCGAAGGCGTCCTGTTCGTCCTGCGCGGGGAACTGGCGCTCACACTCGATGGGCAGGCACACACGCTTACGCCCGGAAGCTACGTGTTCATCGGGCCCGAATCGCGCTGGACGCTGCACAACACGGCCGGTGCACCGGCGTGCTTCCAGTGGATCCGCAAGAAATACGAGTATGTCGATGGCATCTGCGCGCCAACGAGTTTCGTGGCGCACGACAACGAGGTGCCCGCGCAGCCGATGCCCGATTGCAACGAGGTGTGGGCGACCACGCGTTTCGTCGACAGCGCGGACATGTCGCATGACATGCATGTCACCATCGTGACCCTGCAACCGGGCGCGGTGATTCCGTTTTCGGAGACGCACGTGATGGAGCACGGCCTGTACGTGCTGGAGGGCAAGGCGGTGTACCAGCTCAACGAAGACTGGGTGGAAGTCGAGGCAGGGGATTTCATGTGGCTGCGCGCGTTTTGCCCGCAGGCCTGCTATGCGGGGGGTACCGGACCGTTTCGTTACCTCCTCTACAAGGACATGAACCGACACCCGGCTCTCACGCTCGGTTGAGGCTCCGGATGAAGGCGACGCTGAAGAACGTGGACACGGGCGCGGCGGCGCAGGCGGGATCCCCGTCGGGCGCACGCGTCGACGAGGACATCCGCCGCGACGTGACCGATGCCATTTTCGACCTGCGCATGCCACCGGGCACGCGGCTGTCCGAGGCGAGCCTTGGCGACCTGTACCACGTGTCGCGGACCGTGGCGCGCAAGGCGCTGTTTCATCTCGTCAGCGACAACCTGGTGGAAATGCGCCCGCAGCGCGGGGCCATCGTGGCCCAACCCACGGTCCAGGACGCGCGCGAAGTATTCGAGGCCCGCCGCATCGTCGAATGCGCCCTGCTCGAGCGCAGCGTGCCCACGATGACGAGTGCCGGCCTGCAGCGCCTGCGCACCTTGGCGACACGCGGCGCGCAGGCCTACACCAACCACGATCGACGGCGCATGATCCGCACCTCTGGCGAGTTCCACCGCGAGTTGGCCAGCATGGCGGGCAACGCCGTCCTGTATCGCTTCCTGGTACGCCTGATCGGACGCACGTCGCTGGTCATTGCCTCCTTTCCGTCGCGTACCGAGGCGGCCTGCGTGCCGGATGACCACGCGGCACTGATCGGCGTTATCGAGCGTGGCGACGTGGCGCGGGCGAAGAAGCTGATGCAGCGACACCTGCTCGACTGCGAGGGCCAACTGGACCTGTCCGACGCGCCGCCGGACAACGAGTTGGCCCACATGCTGGCGATCGATCGCAGCGACGGCTGACCCCTTAAATCTTTAGTGTCTCTCGAGGCAAGCGGACATGAATCCGGACGCATCACCACGCACGCCGCCGCGCGACCTGGTCGGCTATGGCGCCAACCCGCCCCATGCGCAATGGCCGGGTGGTGCGCGACTGGCGCTGCAGTTCGTGATCAACTACGAAGAGGGTGCCGAAAACTGCGTGCTGAATGGCGATCCCGCCTCGGAAACCTTCATTTCCGAGATCATCGGCGCCAAGCCCTACTTCGGCATGCGCCACCTGAGCATGGAATGGCTTTACGACTACGGCAGCCGCGCTGGTTTCTGGCGCCTCCTGCGCATGTTCCGGGACCGCAACCTGACCGCCACGGTGTTCGCGGTGGGGCTGGCCGTGCAACAGAATCCGGCGGCGGTGCGGGCGATGGTCGACGCCGGCTTCGAGATCGCCTCGCACAGCTGGCGCTGGATCGACTATCAATATGTGCCCGAGTCGGTCGAGCGCGAGCACATAAGGCTTGCGATGGAGGCGATCGAGCGGGCCAGCGGGCAGCGTCCGGTCGGCTGGTACACCGGTCGCAATTCGCCCAACACCCGGCGCCTGGTCGCCGAGTACGGCGGTTTCCTTTACGACGCGGATTCGTATGCCGATGACCTGCCGTACTGGGAACCGGTGAATGGCGAGGCGCAACTGATCGTGCCCTACACCCTGGACACGAACGACATGCGCTACGTGGCGCCGCAGGGCTTCAACTGCGGCGACCAGTTCTATACGTATCTCAAGGACGCCTTCGACGTGCTGTACGCCGAAGGCGAGACGGTGCCGAAGATGATGTCGGTCGGGTTGCACTGCCGGGTTTCGGGCCATCCGGCGCGGGCCGCGGCACTGGCACGCTTTCTCGATTACGTGCAGGGCCACGACCGCGTGTGGATCTGCCAGCGCCAGGATATTGCCAGGCACTGGCGCAACACCCATCCCTGGCATGCCTGATCGGCAAGCCGGCAACCCGCGCCCGCCCGCGGTGCCGGGCAATCACGGAGGCAATATGGCAAACAGTGAAACCGCCCGGGCCCGTGTGCACACCTTGACGGCGGAGCCATTGATGGCAGGGGCCTTCGCGCCCTATGGCGACGTCCTCGCGGTCGGCGGGCCGTCCACGCTGATCAACCAGGGCAAGGGCCGGCGCTATGCCGATCTTGCCCGCATCGACCTTGCCGAAAACGGCAGGACGGCCGTGAGCCTGATGACCTGCGTGGCAGAGGCCACGCCGGTCCCGCTGCGGCTCATGGAGAGGCACCCGCGCGGCAACCAGGTGTTCATGCCGATCAACGGGCAGCGTTACATCGTGGTCGTCGCCCCACCCGGCGCGCCGCCTGCCACGGCGGATCTGCGCGCTTTTTTCTGCCGCGGCGACCAGGGCATCAATTACCACCGGGGCGTGTGGCACCACCCGATGATCGCCTTGGACGAGCCGGCCACCTTTCTTGAAGTGCATTGGACGGGGGCGGACGACAACTGCGACGAAACCGTGCTGACCCAGCCCGTGCAGGTGTGCGTGGCACCGTGATGCCGCGTGGCGCGGACGTGATCGGATACGTTCGTTGGATGCATGCTTGATTGACATCGGGTACCCGATGGCTACACTCGAATCAGCAGCGATAGCAATTGTGCCCTGAGGTACCGCGATCGGCATCGGGCGGGTTGGTGGTACCTCGCGACGCGATCGGCGTCGGTCTTTCGTCGACGCACGGTGTCGATGCCGCGCAAATAAGTGAGGCTGCCAAGATGCAAAGCCGATGAGACCGATGCGGTTTCTTCTGAATGGCGAATTGCGCGAACTGGCGAATGTCGATCCGACGCTGACCGTCCTCCAGTGGCTACGCGGGGACGCGCGCTTGTGTGGAACCAAGGAAGGCTGCGCGGAGGGCGACTGCGGAGCATGCACGGTGGTCGTCGGGCGCAGGACGCCCGGTGGACACATGCGCTACCAGGCCGTCAACTCGTGCATCCTGTTCCTGCCGGTGCTGGATGGATGCGAACTGCTGACCGTAGAGCACCTCAAGACGCGTGACGGCCAGTTGCACCCGGTGCAGCGCGCGATGGTCGAGCATGGCGGCACGCAGTGCGGGTTCTGTACGCCCGGATTCGTGATGTCGCTGTTCGCGCTGTATTTGTCCGAGCGCGAAGCACCTTCGCGGCAGACAGTCAACGACGTGCTTGCCGGCAACCTGTGCCGTTGCACCGGCTACCGGCCCATCGTCGAGGCCGCGCAGGCCATGTACGGCTATCCGTGGCAGGACTCGACGCTTGCCGAAGCGGACCATACCGCCGCGCGCCTCGCCGAACTCGCGACCGATGCGGAACCGCTGGCGCTGGAATGCGGGAACAAACGCTACTTCGCGCCGACCAGCGCAGCCCAGCTGGAAGCGTTGCTCGCCAAGTACCCCGATGCGGTGCTGCTGGCCGGTGGCACCGACGTTGGCCTGTGGGTCACCAAGAAGCATCTCGACCTTGCCACCGTGATTTACATCGGCAAGGTCGCCGAACTGCATGGCATCGACGACCGCGACGGTGAACTCCGGATCGGCGCGGCGGTCACCCACACCGATGCGATGGACACGCTGGCGCGTTACTTCCCCGATTTCGGTGAGCTCCTGCGGCGCTTCGCGTCGACCCTGATCCGCAATTCGTCGACCGTGGGCGGCAATGTCGCCAACGGCTCGCCCATCGGCGATTCCATGCCGGTGCTGATCGCGCTCGGTTCCACCGTCGTCCTGCGCAGCGCAAAGGGCCGGCGTGAAATTCCCCTCGAGGAACTGTACGTCGATTACGGCAAGCAAAGCCGCCGGCCGGGCGAATACGTCGAGGCGCTGCGCATCCCCAAGCTGGTGCCCGGCGAACGGTTCCATTGCTACAAGCTCAGCAAGCGTTTCGACCAGGACGTGTCGGCAGTGTGTGCGGCGTTCAAGCTGCGCATCGAAGGCGGGCACGTTGCCGCGTTTCGCACCGGCTTTGGCGGCGTCGCGCCGGTGCCGGCGCGGGCGCGCGCGACGGAAGGGGCGATCGTGGGTCAAGTCTGGTCCGAGGCGACCTTGGCCAAGGCCGAAGCAATCCTCGAACAGGAGTTCACGCCGTTGACCGACATGCGCGCCAGTGCGCAATACCGATGCCGCGCGAGCGTCAACCTGTTGCGCAAGTTCTTCATTGAAACAACCGATCCCGAGGCGAAAACCCGGGTATTGGCGGAGGTCGCCACGACATGAACGAGCATGGCATGCTTTCCGAAAACGTACTGGTCCCGAAGTCCAATCGGGCCGTCGGCGTCGGCTTGCCGCACGAAAGCGCACACAAGCACGTTTCCGGCGAGGCGGTCTACACCGACGATATTCCCGAACCGCGTGACCTGTTGCACGTGTACATGCGCCTGTCCGAACGCACGCATGCGCGCATCCGTTCGATGGACCTGTCCCCTGCGCGCGGCGCGCCGGGTGTGGCGGCAGTGGTGTCGGTGGATGACGTGCGCGGCACCAGCAACGACATCAGCCCGGTCCGGCCCGGCGACACCGTCTTTGCCGATGGCGAGGTGATGTACTTCGGCCAGCCGGTGTTCGCGGTTGCCGCGGAAACCGAAGACGCGGCGCGTCGCGCCGCCATGCGCGTCAAGATCGAGTACGAGGACCTGCCCGCCATCCTGACCGTGGAAGAGGCGCTGGATGCGCAGGCGGAAGTAGCGCCCGGTGTGCAATGGACCACCGGCGATCCCGATGGCGCCATCGCCGCGGCGCCGCACAGCCTCCACGTCCAGTTCAAGACCGGCGGGCAGGAACATTTCTATCTCGAGGGCCAGGTATCCATGGTGATCCCCAGGGAAGACGGGGACATGATGGTCTACAGCTCGACCCAGGGACCCGCGCACGTGCAGCACATGGTGGCGCGGGTATTGGGGCTTCCGGAAAATGCGGTGACCGTCGAAAACCGACGCATGGGCGGTGGCTTCGGCGGCAAGGAAACGCAGGGCGCGCACTATGCGGCCATCGCCGCGCTGGTCGCGCGCAAGACCGGGCGACCGGCCAAACTCCGCCTCGACCGCGACGATGACATGATCACGACCGGCAAGCGGCATCCGTTCGTGATGGATTTCGACGTCGGCTTCGACGACGACGGGCGCATCCTCGGCATCGACATCGTGCACGCCGTCGACTGTGGCTATTCGGCGGACTTGTCCGAACCGGTGGCGCGGCGCGGCATGTACCACGCCGACGGCGCGTATTACCTCGAAAACGTGCGCGTCACCACGAAACACTGCCGTACCAACAAGCAGTCGTTCACCGCGTTCCGCGGCTTCGGCGGCCCGCAGGGCGCGGCCGGCATTGAGCAGGTGATCGAGGAAATTGCACGTGTCCTCGGCAAGGACCCGCTGGAGGTGCGCAAGGTCAACATCTACGGAGTCGGCGAGCGCGACGTGACGCCGTACGGCATGAAGGTGGAAGACAACATCCTGCCCGAGTTGATCCCCATGCTCGAGCGCCGGGTGGACTACCGCAGGCGGCGGCGTGAAATTGCCGCGTGGAATGCCAGAAGTCCGTATCTCAAGAAGGGACTGGCGCTGACGCCCGTGAAGTTCGGGATTTCCTTCTCCAACAAGTTCCAGAACCAGGGCGGCGCGCTGGTATTGATCTATCTCGATGGCACGGTGCAGGTCAACCATGGCGGCACCGACATGGGCCAGGGCCTGCATACCAAGGTGGCGCAAGTCGTGGCCGAAGTGCTCGGCATCGATTTCGACCGCATCCGCATAACCGCCACCACTACCGGCAAGGTGCCGAACACCTCGCCGACGTCCGCCTCGACCGGGGCGGATCTCAATTGCGCCGCGGCGTACAACGCCGCCACGACGATCCTCAATGGCCTCATCCCCGTGATCCGGGAGCATTTCGGGCTCGATGAGACGACGCCGATCGTATTCCGCGACAACGCGGTCCATGCCGGCAAGCGGCGGCTCGGCAGTTTCAGGGAAATCGTCAACATCGGCTACATGAACCGCGTACCCCTGTCATCGACCGGGTACTACGCCACACCGGGGATCGAGGTCGACGAACTCGGGCGCGGGCGACCATTCTACTACTTTGCCTACGGCGTGGCCTATGCCGAAGTGCTGGTCGATACCCTGACCGGCGAATACGCGATGACGCGCGTGGAACTCATCCATGATGTCGGGAAGTCGCTGAATCCGGCGATCGACATGGGCCAGATCGAGGGTGGCTTCATGCAGGGTGTCGGCTGGCTCACGACCGAGGAGCTGTACTGGGACGGCAAGGGCCGCATCATGACCCATGCGCCGACCACCTACAAGATTCCCGCGTGCAGCGACCTGCCGCCGGCATTCCACGCGGAGATCTACGAGCGCGGCAGGAACGCCGCCAACGCCATCTACCGCTCCAAGGCGGTCGGCGAACCGCCGCTGCTGTTGAGTTTCGCGGTGTTGTTTGCCATCAAGGACGCCGTTTCCGCCATCAGCGATTATCGCCTGAGCGCGCCGATGAACGCACCGGCGACACCGGAAGCCGTCTTGGCGGCGGTCGACGCGATACGCACGCGTTCGCCGCAGAAGGGGACGCACCAGGCGGCACGGACAACGGTGCACAGAGTGCCTGAGCCGGCCGAGCAGACATGAGCGCCCGTGGCGCATGACGGCTGAAGGCTTCTGGAAATCCGTCGCGCGTCGGCTCGATGCGGGTCTGTCCGTGTCCGTCGCCGTGGTGGTGGCCAACACGCGTGGTTCGCCGGGTACCTTGGGTGCAAGGCTGCTGGTCGACTCGGACGGCGGCGTGGATGGCACCATCGGCGGCGGCATCATGGAAGTCAACGTCGTTGCCGCGGCGCGCGAACAGCTGGCCCGTGATCGCGACGCGCCGCCGACGCTGCAGCGGCTGGTCCACCGCAAGGCCCATACGCAGCACCCGTCGGGACTCATCTGCGCGGGCGAGCAGACCAACCTCAACCTGACCCTGCAGCCGGGCCGCGACCTGGCGGCGATCCGGCGTTTTTGCGAGGCGCTCGACGACCAGTCGACACGCACGGCATGTTTGCAGGTAACCGCGCAAGGTGTGTCCGTCGACGCTGACGCCGCTGAAGGCCCGGCGGCCGCCGCCATGCGCCTGAGCGAGAATGACGACGGGCAATGGTCCTGGACCGAGGGCAGCGTCAATCCGCGCCGCCTGGCGATCGTGGGCGCAGGTCATTGCGGCATGGCGCTCGCCCGGCTGGCGGTGGACGTCGGATACTGGGTGGACGTGTTCGACAACCGCGTCGAGGTGCTGCAGGACGGGCGCTGGCCGGATGCCACCCGTCGCCATTTGCTCGGCGACTATGCCGAACTGGGCGCGTCGTTGCATCGCAAGGCGCTTGCGACCGTGGTGGTCATGACGGCATCGGTGTTGAACGACATCGCCGCGCTTGCCGCCATCGGGCGTGACGATATGCGTTGGCTCGGCGTCATGGGCAGCAAGGCGAAGATCCACGAAATCCACCGCGCCTTGGTCGAGGACCACGGGCTGCCACGTGACAGGGTGGATCGCATCCATGGCCCCATCGGCCTGCCCATGAAAAGTGATACGCCCCCCGAAATTGCGGTCAGTGTGATGGCCCAGTTGCTTGCCGAAACGCCGCCGAGTACGTCGCCGCGGACGCGTGAACCGGTGCGGCCTGGCGCCGCCACGGACGACCCCTGAACGCGACCGGCGTGCTGGCGTTCAACGGGCGTGGCGGCAGACGCCATTCACCCACGTCGATTGGACGCAGCGGTCATCCCCCAGCATGAATAGCGTGAACAGCTTTTCCGCCACGTTCGTGGTGAACGACATGCGCCGTGCCATGAGTGGGGTGGGGCCCGGATCCAGTACCAGGAAATCAGCCTCTTTCCCAACACCGAGGTTGCCGACGCGGTCGTCGATGGCCAGGGCCTGCGCGCCGGCAAGGGTGGCAAGGTACAACAGGCGCGCCGGCGCCAGCGGCGTGCCGGTGAAATGCGCGACCTTGTAGGCCTCGGCGACCGTGCGGATCATGCTGAAACTGGTGCCGCCACCGACGTCGGTACCGAGCGCGATGCGTACCTTGGCGGCGGCGGTTGCATCGTGGTCGAACAGGCCGCTGGCCATGAACAGGTTCGACGTCGGGCAGAACACCGCGGCGCCGCCGGCTTCCGACATGCGTCTGCGGTCGGCATCGGACAGATGGATGCTGTGTGCGTAAAGGCCGCGTTGGCGCAGCAGTCCGAAGTGGTCGTAGACGTCGAGATAGCTGCGGCTCCAGGGAAACAGCTTCGCGACCCACGCGACCTCGTCCCTATTCTCCGCCAGATGCGTGTGGATGTAGGTATCCGGATACTCGCGCGCGAGCTTGCCGGCGGCGCGCAACTGGTCGTCCGACGAGGTGGGCGCAAACCGCGGCGTGATCGCATAGCTCAGGCGATCCACCCCATGCCACTGCTCGATCAACTCGCGCGACTCGCGGTAGCCGCTTTCCGGCGTGTCGGTGACGTTGTCCGGCGCGTTGCGGTCCATCATCACCTTGCCGGCCGCCATGCGCATGCCCATGGCCCGCGCCTGCTCGAAGAGCGGGCCGACCGACTGCTTGTGGACCGATGCCATCACCAGGGCGGACGTGGTGCCGTTGCGCAGCAGTTCGGAGATGAAGAACGTTGCGGTATCGCGGGCCACGGCCGGATCGGCAAAGTGCGCCTCGGTCGGGAATGTGTAGTGGTTGAGCCACGCCAGGAGCTGCTCGCCGTAGGCGGCGATCATGTCCGTCTGGACGTAATGGACGTGGGCATCGACGAAACCGGGCGCGATCAGGCAGCCGCGCCGGTCGATCACGCGCACGTCCTCGCCGAGATTCGCCATGATCGCATCGGCAGGCCCGATGGCCGCCACTTTTCCATCGCGCACCAGCAGGACGCCGTCCTCGAACACTTCGAGGGCATGTGGGTCGTTACCTTCCCCCGGGTCGTGCAGGCAGTGCACGATGCATCCGCGCACGGCAAATCGCTTACCCGTTTCGCTCATGGCGTTTCCAACGCGCTGTCCCGGTGCCCAGTATAGTGGCACGCCGGCGTGGCCTGGTCGTCTGTGGTGCGCGCCGGCGGGCTGGTTGCACGCGAGTCAGTACTACGGTTGTAACATCGATGCATGGGCTGCTTGCCATGCCATGCCGTGTTGCTGCACGCGGCGCATGCCTGCAAGCGGATGTCTGACCGGAGTCGGTGAATGGACGACTGGCTGAGAGACCTGCCGAAGGCCGAACTGCACCTGCATGTCGAGGGCACCCTCGAGCCGGCGCATATGCTCGAACTGGCGCGGCGCAACCGGGTCCCGTTGCCGTTTCGCGATGTCAGGGAAGTGCGCGCCGCATACGACTTCGACAGCCTGCAATCCTTTCTCGACCTTTACCACCAGGGCATGGCGGTACTGCGCACGGCGGCGGATTTCCACGATCTGGCGCATGCGTACTTCGAACGAGCACACGCCGACGGTGTGGTCCACGCGGACATATCCTTCGATCCCCAGGCGCACCTTGCGCGTGGCGTGCCCCTTGCCGCCCAGTTCGAAGGCCTGACCGGCGCCATGCAGGAAGCCGAGCGCGAATTCGGCATGTCCAGTTCGCTGGTGATGAGCTTTTTGCGCGACCACGGTCCTGACGATGCGCTGGAGGTGTTCGAACACGCCGAACCATGGCTTGACCGGCTTGCGGCGATCGGCTTGGACAACGCCGAGTTGGGCCACCCGCCAGGGGTTTTCCGTCGGGTCTACGAACGCGCCGGGGCGGTCGGCCTGGCGCGAACCGCGCATGCCGGCGAGGAAGGCCCGCCGGCCTACGTGGTCGAGGCGCTGGATGTTTTGCACGTCGATCGCATCGACCATGGCGTCCGCTGCATCGAAGATCCCGAACTCCTGGCCCGGTTGCGTACCACGCAGGTTCCGTTGACGGTCTGCCCGCTTTCCAACGTAAGCCTGTGCGTCGTCGATCGACTGGCAGACCACCCGTTGCCGCGCATGTGGGATGCGGCGCTCAACGTCAGCATCAATTCCGACGATCCGGCTTACCTGGGCGGCGGCATCATGGCCAACTTCGATGCATGCCAGCGCGAATTCGGCTGGGACCACGCCACGTTCCGCCAGCTGGCGGCAAATTCGATCAACGCGGCGTTCATGCCGCCCGCGCGTCGTGCACGACTGCTCGACGACCTCGCGCGTTACGGCGGGGATCCCTGACACCGCCAGGTGGCGTTCGCTCAGTTGTCGGCGAGGTCGAGCAGGCGGAACCAGGCGATTCGGTGGATTTCATCGAGTGCGCGGCGCCGCTCCGTAGCGGGGTCGTTGTCCAGGCGCTGGGCCATGCCTTCAATGATCTCTTCCCGACGCAAGCCCTTCACGGCAACGATGAAGGGGAAGCCGAACTTGGCGACGTAGGCGCCGTTGAGCCGCTGCAGACGTTCGAACTGCCCGGGCGTGCAGGCGTCGAGACCGGCCCCGGCCTGCTCGCGAGCGGAAGCCGACGTCAGCTTGCCCGCCATGGCGGCCTTGCCACCAAGGTCGGGATGGGTGCGGATCAACTGCAACTGCCGTGATTCGTCCGCTGCCTCCACTTCGCCAGCGAGGGCACGGGCCAACCCGGACACCGTATCCTCGGCTTGCGTCAAGCCGCGGCGCCAGACATTCTCGGCGATCCAGGCGGAGTGTTCGTAAATGGCTCCGAAGCGGGCGACAAAGGCGGCTTCGTCCAGGTCGTGCGGTGCCGGGTTGAACGTCCGGGAGCCATCGTTGGCGCTTTCATGTTGCATGGCGGGTTCGGCAGTGGGAAGGGATCGCAGCCGTCGCGGGGTGGTCGTTCGCCACTGTATCGCATGGCCTGTCGGCGCATACGCCACGGTCCGTCATGGGCGTCGCGCGTGTCGGGTATGATAAACAACATCCGCCGGTATTCGTTTGCGCGCGGCGCGAAGATGCGGTGGAAGCGTCGCGGTCACGTCGCCGGAAGGTTTTCATGTATCGAGGCAAATGTCATGGGGTCTCTCACGACACACATCCTGGATGTGGCCAACGGCTGCCCGGCCGCCGGTGTGCATGTTGCGGTGAAACGTATCGTCGGCGTGACGGCTGAATTGCTTGTCGAGGCCGTCACCAACGCCGACGGACGCTGTGACGGCCCCTTGCTTTCCGGGCAGGATTTCAGCGCCGGCCGATACCAGATCGTTTTCGCCATGGCCGATTATTACGGGGCCAGGCAGGGCACGCCTGAATCCCCGCCGTTCCTGGAAGACGTGACCATACAGTTCGGTGTCGCGCATCCGGACCAGCATTACCATGTCCCGCTGCTGGTCTCGCCGTACGGCTACACGACGTATCGCGGAAGCTAGATATCGTCTTGGCCCGGCTCATGCAAGGGCGATTTCGGGATCGAATGCCTTGCCGGAATGTTCCACGTTGCCACGTCGAACCCGCCGATAGTGCCGGGCGTTGGCCGTCGAGGTCTCCAATGCGCTTGTCGTGACCAGTTGGCAGGTGCGTTCAGGAAGGTGTCCTGCCACAATGGTCCCGGATTTGCACGGGTATGGATGGCTTCATGAGTGTTCCGGGTGCGCAAGTGGAACCGCTGCGGCGGTGGATGTGTGTGGTTTGCGGCTTCATCTATGACGAAGCGGAAGGCATGCCCGACGAAGGCATCGCTCCGGGTACGCGCTGGGAGGAGATTCCCGACACCTGGACATGTCCTGATTGCGGGTCGCCCAAGGAAGATTTCGAGATGGTCGAAGTCGACTGACGATCGGGATCGACAATGGCGCTCAAGGCTCGACGCGGCCGATATTCCCTTCGATGGCCAGACTGTCGCCGTGGCGAACGCCGATTCGTGCCGCAGTCCCGGCCGGCAATTCCAGCGCATATTTGGCCGCCACGTCGCTCGGGTACATGGGGCAATGTGGCGTAGTGCAGGGAGGCACGTCGCGGTACATTGCCACGAGCTGGCGGTGGGTGTCGAAATAAAGGATGTCCAGCGCTATCCACGTGTCCTTCATCCAGAAGTACAGGGGCTGGGGTGTCGCAAACACGAACAGCATGCCGTGATCTGCAGGCAGGTGCGAGCGGTGCATGAGCCCGTATTCGCGGGCTGCGGGTGTGGTCGCCAGTTCCACCTGATAACGGTGCCCATCGAGGAGAACGGTGTGGCTGTCGCGTTCGGGTGCGATCCCGACGGTACTGCAGGCGCTTGTGGTACCGACGAGAACGCACAGGGCCAGCAGTGGAATGTATTTCATGGATGACCGTCGGCATGCGCGTGGCCGTGAGTGTACGCGTCGCAGCGGGTGGTGAAAATGGCATCCGGACAGCGCCGGCGAGAAACCGCTTGCGCACGTGGCATGGGGGGGACTAGAGTACGCGGCCTGCGTCGCGGCGGGGAGTGTGAGAGAGGGGGCGCGGCGGGGCAGGGGAGGCGGTCCGGGTTGTTGACGGGTGGAAAAAAGCGTCTATACTAGGCGGCTCGCCGGGACGAAAGGTTCCGGGTGCCGGTCCCGCGCGGGCCGGCGGCAACGTTCCTTGACAGTGTGCGCAGGTGACTTGTGTGGGCGTCTTGCGTTGGAGGAAGTCCAAAGAGCAAGAACGTCCAAACCTTTACCTTTAAAGTAGTTCAGCGATGAATTGCTGGGGTGGGTTCGGACCTTCGGAAGAACAGATGGGCCATGGTCCATCGAAAGCTTAAGTGAAGAGTTTGATCCTGGCTCAGATTGAACGCTGGCGGCATGCCTAACA
>CAYOEF010000013.1:0-6014 GCA_964402805.1 uncultured Rhodanobacteraceae bacterium
CGTCCATCGTGTCGCAGATCGGCGTCGCCGGACTGCTCGCCTATGGCGCGGCGAAAGGCGGGGTCAACCAGATCACGCGCGTGATGGCGATCGAATGGGCCAAATCGGGCATTCGTGTCAACGCCATTGGCCCCGGTTATTTCCAGAACGTCATGCGCGGCGCCACGGCGGAACACGCCAGGCCCGAGAAGGAGCGCCAGATCGAGACCTTCACGCCCATGGGGCGGCGCGGCATGCCGGGCGAATTGATTGGCCCGGTCGTGTTTCTCCTGTCCGACGCCGCGTCCTACGTTACCGGCGCCGTGCTTTATGTCGATGGCGGCTATACCGCCATGTAGGTGCCCGACAGGGTCATTTCGACGTGCGTGTCGCCAATTTCAAGCAGCGGTCCATACGGAGCAAAGGCCATGACCGATTCGGTTATCAGGGATCAATTCAAGGTATTTGATTATCTGGCGAAGTATCGATTCAAGAAGGTCGTGTTGTGCAACGACACCGACAGCGGCTTGCGGATGATCATCGCCATCCATTCCACGGCGCTTGGCCCGGCCTGTGGCGGGCTGCGCATGTGGCAATACGACAACGAGTACGCGGCCATGCTCGACGCCATGCGCCTGGCGCGCGGCATGACGTACAAATACGCCGCCGCGGGCGTGAATCTCGGCGGCGGCAAGGCGGTGATCATGGGCGATCCGAAAACCGGCAAGAGCGAGGAACTGTTTCGCGCCGTCGGGCGCATGATCGACCAGCAGGGCGGTGACTACATGACCGGCGAGGACGTTGGCACCACGCTCGAGGACATGGAGACGATCTATTCGGAAACGGATCACGTCATCACCCTGCCCGAGCATGCCGGCGGCGCCGGGGACATTTCCCCGGCCACGGCATTGGGCTCGATCGAGGCGATGCGGGCGTGCGCGCAGCGCGTCTGGGGCAGCCCCGAATTGAAGGGCCGCTCCGTGGCGGTGCAGGGTTTGGGCACCGTTGGGATGAAGGCAGCCCGGATGCTGGCCGAAGCAGGGGCGGCACTTACCGTGACGGACGTCGATGCGGAAAAGGTTGCCGATGCGGCCGCGCGCTTCCATGCGCGCGCCGTGGAACCGGATGCGATCTACAGCCAGGACGTCGACATCTTTGCGCCGTATGCCCTGGGCGGCGTCATCAACGACGCGACCATTGCGCAACTGAAGGCCAAGGTGGTGGCCGGATCGGCCAACAACATCTTTGCCGAGGACCGGCATGCCGAAGCGCTGGACCAGCACGGCATCACCTACGCGGTCGACTTCATTGCCAATTCCGGCGGCACGATCCTCGACACCGACCGTTTCCGCAAGGGCGGCCTGCAGCGCGAGCGCGCCATGAACAACGTACGCAAGATCTACCAGCGCACGCAGGAGGTGTTCGAGATTGCCGCGAAGCAGCGCGTCACCTGCCAGCGGGCCGCCGAGATTCTTGCCGAATCGCGTATCGAGCGCTTGTCGAAGGTCAGGTTGCTGGATCGGCCCGGTACGGCATGACGTCCACCCGGTGAGCCCGTGTCCCATGGAGTGCGAAGGTCATGGATTTTGCCCTGTCCGCCCGCGCCGAACGCCTTCGCGAAGCCATCAAGGCGTTTGTCGACGACGAATTGATTCCGCTCGAAAGCAAACCACAGTCGTACGACGATCACGAGAACATTCGCCTGGACCTGCTCGGGCGACTGCGTGGCAAGGCGCGCGCGCATGGACTGTGGGCGCTGCAAATGCCCGTGGATCGCGGTGGCGGGGGCCTGTCATTCGTCGAGATGGCCGCCTGTTACGAGGAGATGAACCGTTCCATCTTCGGGCCCGTGGTGTTCAACGCGGCGGCACCGGACGACGGCAACATGATGCTGCTGGAACGCGTGGGCACGCCGGCCCAGAAGGAACGCTGGCTGCAGCCGGTCGTCGACGGCAAGGTACGTTCATCGTTCGCCATGACGGAACCCGCGCCGGGTTGCGGATCGGATCCCTCGATGATGCAGACCCGTGCCGAGCGCCACGGCGCGCACTGGGTGGTACACGGCCGGAAATGGTTCATCACCGGTGCCGGGGAGGCCGCGCATTTCATCCTGATTGCGCGCACCTGCGACGATGCGCGCAAGGGCCTGTCGGCGTTTGTCTTCCACAGGGACGATCCCGGCTGGCGGATAGTACGCCGTATCGCCGTCATGGGCCCGGAAGAGCATGGCGGCCACTGCGAACTCGAGTTCGACGGACTCGTCATTGCCGATGAAAACCGGCTTATGGACGTCGGCGACGGCCTCAAGGTCACCCAGATTCGGCTTGGCGCCGCACGCCTTACCCACTGCATGCGCTGGCTCGGCTTGTGCCGGCGGTCACTCGAGATCGCGCGCGAGTACGTGAAGGAACGTCGTGCCATGGGATCCCTGCTTGCCGACCACGAGGGCGTCCAGTGGATGCTGGGTGGTGCCGCGATGGACATCGAGGCGGGTCGCCTGTTGACCATGCACGCGGCATGGAAGCTCGACCAGGGCGGCTTCGCGCGCAACGAGATCTCGATGGCGAAGGTCGCCGTGGCCGATACCTTGCACAAGTGTGCCGATGTTGCCATACAGCTGTGCGGGGCAAGGGGGTATTCGCGTGATACCCCGCTGGAATGGATCTACCGCTATGCGCGCGAGGCGCGCCTTGTCGATGGTGCGTCGGAAGTGCACAAGATGGTGCTGGCACGCAATTTTCTTGCGTCCGAGCGCGACTTCTGGGCATGGTGACGGGCATGGACGGGACGGGCGAAATGGCGGAACCTCACGTGGATACTCTGGACGTCGACGCGTTGAGCCGCTTCGTGCGCGAGCACACCGGCGCCGCTGCCGTGCACGGCGCCACCCTTGAACGCCTGTCCGGCGGCGCCATCCAGGAAAACTACCGCGTGCGGATCACGCTCGAAGGTGGGTCGTTGCCTGGCGAGCACGTGTTCGTCGTGCGACGGGATGCGCCCTCGCATTTGCCGGTCAGCCTGACCCGGCCGCAGGAATTCGCCGTCCTGGAAGTGGCGCATGCCGCGGGTGTCAATGTGCCGCGACCATTCTGGTCGAACACCGACGCCAGTCTGTCCGGCGGCGCGTTTTACCTGATGCAATGGGTGGAGGGATCCGCGTCGGCGGTGGCGTTGACCCGGCAGCCCTTCACGCCGGAGCAGCGCCGACAACTGGTCTTCCAGCTCGGGCGGGAAATCGCGAAACTGCATGTGATTCGTCCGCCGCAACCGTCCCTGCCATTCCTGCCGGTGCCGGACGTACCACCGGCACAGCGGCGCATCGACGAATGCCGCGGGCTGCTCGACCGCATGAACGAGGCGCAGCCCGCGCTCGAGCACCTGCTGTGCTGGCTCGAGGAGCATGCACCGGAAAGGCAGGAGTATGTCCTGTGCCACGGTGATTTCCGCACCGGCAACTACTTGGTACGGGATGCCCGGCTCATGGCCCTGCTCGATTGGGAATTTGCCGGATGGAGTGACCCCTATGAGGACTTGGGGTGGATGTGCGCGCGCAGTTGGCGTTTCAGCGGCCCGCAACACGAAGCCGGCGGCATTGGAACGGTCGCGGACCTGTTCGATGGTTACGCGACGGTGATCGATCATCATCTGGACCTCGACCGGCTGACCTATTGGGAAGTCATGGCCAGCGTCAGGTGGGCCGTGATTGCCTTGCTGCAGGCGCACCGGCACTTGTCCGGCGAGGAGGAATCGCTCGAATTGCTCCTGACCGGATATCTGGCCGTCGACATCCAGTGCGATGGGCTGGCCCATTTGCGTGACGCGGACCCTGCACTATGCGCATCGGTTGGCGGGGACGCACCATTGCCCGACATCTCGGGGTTTGCGCAACCGTCGGCGGATGCGCACCTGTTGCATGCTGCGCGAGGAGTCTTGATGAACGACATCCTGCCACTTTTGCCCGATGCCCGAAAGTACGATGCGCGCATGGTGGCGCATGCCATGTCGATTGCCGAGAGGGGAATCACCGAAGGTGCCTGGTCGCACATGGCCGCGCAGGCGGCGATAACCCGGTTTTACGCCGAGGCCCGATTTCCGCCACCGCCACGCGGTGCGGAAATCGCCGGTTTGGCGCGCGATATCCGGCAAGGCAGTTTTACCGCGCATGCCCGGCAGCAACTGACATCACTCGTGGACTACCTGTTGCGCATGACGCTGCGCGTGAATAATCCCAAACGGCTCGGGCGTGCGTCCTGAGATTCTTCGATGCCGTGCAACGCAACGACATTTGACAGGGACAATCATGGAAACGTAGCATGTTGGCACGCGACGGGTGACGCCAATGAATGGGCGATCGAACTTCCCGCCTGCGTGGCACGATTACCGCTTGCATGCCGACGCAGGCTGTATCGATGGAACCGGATGTTGCGACGGAAGGGGGTTTCCCATGACACAACAGATGGCTACCTCGTGAATTTTCCGACGACCCGTGCCGCGACCACGTCATCCGCTAGGGCACGCCACCGCGCGCCGTTTGCCGGCCGGATCCGCCGTATCAATTGGGGCATGGGAACACCTGCGGTGCATCCCCTGGGGATAATGATAATGACGATCGCGGCGAGGCAGTGACGTGCAGGTCATCTTCGACAGTCTGATTCGCGGGTCGCAACTGGCACTGCTTGCCGTCGGCCTGACGATGGTTTACGACGTTCTGCGGTTTCCGAGTTTTGCGCACACTGAATTCGGCATGGTCGGTGCCTTCATTGCATTCTCCGTCAGTGTCGTGCTCCCGGTTCCACCCTATTGGGCCCTTGTCATCGGGGCCGTGGTGGCGTTTGTTTTCGTGGGTGTCCTGGGCTTGGCCAGCGATCGCATCATCTTCGCCCGGTTGCGCAATTCCTCACCGGTCATCCTGATGATCGCATCCTTCGGCCTGGGAATCGTGCTGCATTACGGCACGCAGGCCATCTGGGGTGCAAGCGCGCGTTCCTACGAGCTTCCGCTGGTGCGACCGTGGGTCATCTTCGGTGGCCGCCTGACGCCGGCGGGCGCAGCCATCATTGTGGTGGCAATCGCCAGCATGGTTGCGTTTCATTTGCTGCTCACGCGCACGACACTGGGTATTGCCATGCGCGCAACGGCAGACAATTCGCAGCTTGCGGGAGCCAGTGGCATCTTTACCGAACGCATTGTCCGCATCGTGTGGTTCATCGGCGCGGCGCTTGCGGCCATTGGCGGGGTCATGCTGGCTGCGGCAACCCAGCTGCAGTCGAACATGGGGTTCATGATCATGCTGCCGGTGTTCGCGGCGGCGGTGCTGGGTGGCATAGGCAACGTGTATGGCGCGGTGCTCGGTGGCTATATCCTCGGGTTTGCCGAAAACGTCGGCCTGGCGATCAACTGGGCACCTCTTGCGCATGTCGTGGGGATTACCACCCAAGACCAGGTCTATATTCCGGTGGCATTCAAAGCGGGCATCGCATTCGGCATTTTCATACTGATCCTGTTGATACGGCCGCAGGGATTGCTCGGGATGCGCCACAAATGATCCAGTTCCTGATCTACGTGCTGACGATTGTCGGTATTTACGGGTTGCTGAGCCTGAGCCTGAGCCTCCAGTTCGGGCAGACTGGCCTGGCCAATTTTGGGCTAGTGGCGTTTTTCATGCTGGGCGCCTACCTGTCGAGCATCATGACGACCCTGCTCGGGTGGCCAATCGTGCTGGGATTTGTGGTGGCGTGTATCGGGGGCGGATTGCTGGGAGTGCTCATGGCCCTGCCGATCGGCAATCTGCGTCAGGACTACTGGGCCATGGTGACGCTTGCCGCCGGCGAGCTCTTGCGCATCATCTTTCTCAACACGAACCTGGGCAGCCCGTACGTTGGAGCATCTTTTGGCGTCACGAACATTCCGGGCCCGTTTCGCAATGTGTTGAGCCCCGACGGGTTTGCCTATTTCTACCTTGGCCTGGTGGTCGTGTGTGTCATCGTGGCGTACCTGCTCGTGGTCTGGGTGTGTCGGTCGCCATTCGGGCGCGT
>CAYOEF010000013.1:6114-22308 GCA_964402805.1 uncultured Rhodanobacteraceae bacterium
GGCCTCATCGGTCCCAACGGATCGGGCAAGACGACGCTCGTCAACGTCATCTCGGGATTCATCAAGCCGACGTCCGGCCGGGTTGCCTTCGACGGCGAGTCCATCGAGGGCTGGCAGCCATATCGCATTGCACGTCGCGGCCTGTGCCGTACGTTCCAGCTCACGCTCAACCCCGAACACATGACGGTGATGGAGAACATGTTGCTGGGGCGGCGCGAGCAGCTTGGCGAGCGTATCGCCATGGCTGCGTTGCGCCCCGGGGCGGTACGCCGCGAAGAAGCGCAAAACATGGAACGGGCATGGGCGCTGCTGGAAATGGTCAACCTGCAGGATCACGCGGACGAACTGGCGGGAAGCCTTTCCGGTGGACAGAAAAAATTGCTTGCGCTGGTACAGGCACTCATGGCCGAACCGCAGCTCATCCTTCTGGACGAGCCCGTGGCGGGGGTCAATCCGCGCCTGATCGAGGACATCATCACCGTCATCAGGCAACTGCAGGCGGAAGGTCACAATTTTCTCATCATTGAGCACAACATGACGGCCGTGCGCCGGCTGTGCGACGTGATTTGCGTGCTCGACATGGGGCATGTGCTCGCGGAGGGACCTACGGCCGAGGTCCTGGCGCGCGAGGACGTGCTGCGGGCATACATCGCGGCCGGCGGCGAGATTTCGGGCGCAGCGCCGGAGCCGTCGCAACCGGAAGGCTCATAGCATGGTCAAGGACAATCCATCCGGTATCCCGGACGCCAATGGGCACACCGCGGAGGGGAAACCCCAAAGCGTGCTGACGGTTGCCGGCTTGTCCGCGGGCTACGGCGAAGCCGATATCCTGCACGAGATCAATCTGGAAGTGGCCCAGGGCGAGGTCACGACCATCATCGGGCCGAACGGGGCGGGCAAATCGACCCTGCTCAAGGCGTTGATGGGATACCTCATTCCGCGTGCCGGTACGGTGCATTTCCAGGGCGAGGAAGTCACCGACATACCGGTGCACGTCAGGGTACGCAAGGGCATTGCATTCGTACCGCAGCTGGCAAACGTGTTTCCCTCGCTGTCCGTCGAGGAAAACCTGAGGATGGGCGGATATACGCTTGCACGCGAAGAGGTCGCCGGGCGTATTGCGGAACAGTACGAGCGCTTTCCGCGCCTGGCCGAGCGGCGGCGTCAGCGCGTACGCACCATGAGTGGTGGCGAGCGCCAGATGCTGGCATTGGCGCGGGCCTTGATGACCAATCCGCACATGTTGCTGCTGGACGAGCCGACAGCCGCGCTCTCACCGCGTATTGCCGCCGAGGTGTTCGAGAAGATTCTGGAGATCAACGCGCAGGGGCGTACCGTGCTTATTGTCGAGCAGAACGCCGAGCTTTCTTTGCGCAATTCAGCGTTCGGTGTCGTGCTCGCCAATGGCCGCAATGTGTTCGATGGTCTGGCGGATCGCATTTTGCATGACGAAAAAATACGTGAGGCATATTTGGGCGCCACTCCCGAATAGCAGCAATTCCCGGTGATGCGGCGCGCAATTGGCGTTACGTTGGTGGTAGGATCGAACTTTACTTCAGCGCGAATGGAGGGTGTACAACCATGAAACGTTTACTTTCAAGTGTACTTGCCGGTTGTACGGCGGCTCTGCTCATGGGGGCCGTTGCCGCACCATCGGCAATGGCACAGACCATCAAGATCGGCGTGCTGACGCCATTGACAGGAACGAACGCCGTACAGGGCGAGGATATCCTCGATGGCATCAAACTTGCGGTGAAGCGCATCAATGCCGGTTACGAGATACCGATGAAGGACGGATCCACGGTCAAGGTGGATCCTGCCAAACTCGGCGGGAAGCTTGATCTGATTATTGGTGACAGCGAGTCACGGCCTCAGTCTGCCTTGGTGTCCGCGCGCAAGCTCGTCAGCGTGGACAAAGTGCCTGTGGTGGTGGGGTTGTTTGCCAGCGGCATTTGCGTTCCGACCGGCCAATTTGCCAATTCCCAGAAGGTCGTCGAGATCAGCGCGGGTTGTTCTTCGCCGGAGCTGCGTAAAATCGGCCCGTATTTCTTCAACATGCTGGGTCTTGACACCATCATGGGCAAGGCGACCGGCAAGTTTGCGTTTGAGGATTCCGGCGCCAAGACCTTTGCCAGTATTGTCCCCAACAATCCGTTCGGCGTGGGGATGGAAATCCAGTCGTGCAAGGAGATCGAGAAGCTTGGCGGAAAATGCATCACCAAGGTGCGCTACGAACTTGGAAAATCGGATTATCAGCCGGATGTGCGCCGTTTGATGTCGAAGCATGCGGGGGCGGTACTGTTCACCGCGTATGGTACCGAGTCGCGCCTGATCCTGAAGGAAGCCTTCCAGATGGGGATCAGCGTCAAGAACTTCTATGCCGACTACCCGACCATGTGGTCCCACGTGGTGTCGAAAACGCCGCAGATTGCCGAGGGCATCAAGGGCCTGAGCCCGGGAGCTGGAAGCAAGTTCCTGGATACGGAATACAACGAGCCGTATGAGAAGGCCTATGGACATCCGCCGACAACCGTGTTCGGCGCCTATGCCTATGACTCGGTGATGCTCACGGCTCTGGCCATCGAGAAGGCCGGTAAAGCCACGTCAGACGCCATCAAGGACAATTTGATCGATGTGTCCAAGACGTACAAGGGTGTGACCGGCGACAAGACGATGGACAAGGACGGCATGCAGATCAACGAAGATTATCGGCATGTGATCTATCACGACGGCAAGCTGGTTCCGTACAAGAAGTGACGTAACGGCATGGCTCGATGCACGGCGATGTCGTGCATCGAACCATCGGGCTGATTCGGAAAGCCCCCGGAAACCTCCGGGGGCTTTTGCCGTGCGGTTCGCGGGTGCATGGTGGCCGGCGTTGGCCGATTCGCCGTGATGGTCGCGGTAAGCTTGGCATGAACACGTATGTGGTCGTACCGGGCCCGTGGTTTGTGTGCAAAGGGAGCAGGACACGATGGTTTCCAGGCAGTTTGACGTCGTCGTGGCGGGAGGTGCTGCGGTCGGCAGCGCCGTGGCCTATTTTCTGACTTGCAATGGCGATTTCGACGGTACGGTGGCGGTGATCGAACCCGATCCGTCCTACCGTCACAGTGCCACGGCGTTGTCGGCGGCCTCCATCCGGCACCAGTTCTCCACCGCGGAAAACATCCGCATGTCTCTGTTTGGAACGGCGTTCCTGCGTGCGTTCGCGGATACCATGGAGGTTGATGGCATACGCCCGGATCCTGCATTCCACGAGGGCGGCTACCTGTTCCTGGCCACGGCGGACGGCTTGCCGATTCTGCGTGAAAACCACGCGTTGCAGCAAAAGCTGGGAGCCGACATTGCCCTGTTGACGCACGACGAACTGGCCGCGCGTTATCCATGGTTGAATGCCGAGGACCTTGCCGGCGCAGCATTGGGCCTGAGCGGCGAAGGCTGGCTGGATGCCTACGGGATGCTGCAAGGCTTGCGTCGCAAGGCTATCGCGCAAGGCGCGGTCTATCTGCCGCATCGCGTGGTTGATGTCGAGCGTGAGGCGAGGACGGTGACCGGCGTCAGCCTGGACGACGGCAGCCGGGTTTCCTGCGGTGCCCTGGTCAATGCCGCGGGAACGGGCGCCGCCGCGCTCGCGCGGTGCGTCGGTATCGATTTGCCGGTGGAATCGCGCAAGCGCAGCGTGTTCTATTTCCGCTGCCCGGAGGCGCTGCCCGGATGTCCGATGGTGATCGATCCAACGGGCGCCTATTTTCGCCCGGAAGGCGAGGGCTTCATCGCGGGGGTGGGTCCGTCACCGGATCACGATCCGGAGTGTTTCGATTTCGACGTGCAACATGAACTGTTCGAGGAGCACTTGTGGCCCATCCTGGCCGGGCGGGTGCCGGCCTTCGAGGCACTGCGCTGCGAGCGCAGTTGGGCCGGCCACTACGACATGAATACCGTCGACCAGAACGTGATCGTCGGCCGGCATCCGGACGTGGACAACTTCTACTTCGCCAATGGCTTCAGCGGCCATGGCATGCAGCAGTCGCCGGCGGTTGGGCGCGCGCTCTCGGAGCTCATCGCGTACGGCCGGTTTTGCACGCTCGACCTTGGCCGCCTCGGGTGGCATCGCATACTCGATGGCCATCCCATCGTCGAGAGGAACGTGGTGTAGGGCGGCGCCCCGCGTGGCACAATCGCCACACTTGCCTGCAATTCCCCTGGGGAGAAAAAATGAAACTTGCCCGTTCCAAGACGCTTGCGCTCGCCCTGGTGTCGGCCATGCTTGCGATGCCGGGTGTCGCCCTGGCGCAAATCACCGTCGGGGTATCGGTGTCGACCACCGGACCTGCGGCGTCGCTCGGCATTCCCGAGCGCAATACCGTTGCCTTGTTGCCGCAGAAAATCGCCGGCCAGGACGTCAAGTACATCGTGCTTGACGACGGCACGGATACGACCCAGGCGGTCAAGAACATCCACAAGCTGATTTCCGAGGATCATGTCGACGTCGTGATCGGATCATCCGTGACCCCGGCTTCGCTGGCCATGATTCCGGTCACGGCCAAGGCCAGCACGCCGATGATCAGCCTGGCCGGCAGCGGCGCCATCGTCACCCCGGTCAAGGGCGCCAAGCGATGGGTGTTCAAGACGCCGCAGAACTCGGCCCTCATGGCACGCGCATTGGCGGATGCCATGGCCAAGCAGGGCATCAAGACGCTCGGCTTCATCGGCTTCAGCGATTCCTACGGCGAAGAGTGGCTGACCTCGATGAAGGCTGCCGCCACGCCCAAGGGCATCAAGATCGTCGACGTGGAACGGTACGCGCGTCCGGACACGAGCGTCACCGGCCAGGTGCTCAAGCTCATGGCCGCCAACCCGCAGGGAATCCTGATCGCGGCATCCGGAACGCCGGCCGCATTGCCCGAACGCGAGCTGGCCAGCCGCGGTTACCAGGGCCAGATCTACCAGACGCATGGCGTTGCCAACGATGCTTTCCTGCGTGTGTGCGGCAAGACCTGCAACGGCACCCTGCTGCCGGCCGCGCCCATGCTGGTGGCCGGCCAGTTGCCCGACAGCAATCCGGTCAAGGCCGTTTCACTTGCCTACGTGCACGCATACGACGCGAAGTACGGCAAGGGCCAGGCCAATACCTTTGGTGGCGAAATGTATGACGCTGGCCTGCTGATCAAGGCGGCGGTGCCGCAGGCGCTCGACAGTGGCGCCAAGCCGGGTACCAAGGCCTTCCGCGCGGCGCTGCGTGACGCGCTGGAACAGGTCAAGGGCCTCAGTGGCACCGGCGGCGTGTTCAACATGAGTCCCACCGACCATTCCGGGCTGGATCGACGCGGACGCGTGATGGTCAAGATCGTGGACGGCAAGTGGGTGTATGAGCCGGATCTGTAACGCGGCGGGCCGCTTGCGAACGGGGGTGGTGATCCGGACCCGGCCAGCCACCCCATGAACCTGGCGATCCTGCTGGCGCTGCTGCAGGACGGCATCACCACCGGCGCCATCTACGCCTTGCTTGGCCTGGCGTTGGTACTGGTGTTTGCCGTTACGCGGGTGATCTTCATCCCGCAGGGCGAATTCGCCACGTTTGGCGCACTCACACTGGCGTTCCTGGTCCACGGACGGGTGCCGGGGACGGTCCACCTGCTCATGGCGCTCGGCATCGTGGTGTGCCTGGTCGAGGCGGGGGCGTGCTGGCGCCTGCGGCGCTGGCGCGGGTTTGCGCGCACGCTTGCGTGGGCGTTGGCGTTGCCCCTGGTGCTGGAGTTCGCGGCGCCGTGGATTGCCGGCAAGGACGTGTCCCTTGCGTTGCGCGCCGTTTTCGCGCTGGTGCTCGTGGTGGCGATGGGGCCGATGGTGTATCGGCTCGTATACCAGCCGGTCGCCCAGGCCAGCGTACTGGTGTTGTTGATCATTTCGGTGGCGCTGCATTTTGCGCTGGTGGGCCTGGGGCTGTTGTTCTTCGGCGCCGAAGGCTGGCGCACGCCGGCCCTGGTCGATGGCGTGGTGCGGATCGGGTCGATGACGTGGCGTGCACAGACCATCGTGGTGCTGCTGGTATGCATCGCCCTCATCGTCGGGCTGTGGTTGTTCTTCCGGCATACCCTCTATGGCAGCGCCTTGCGGGCGACCGCCGTGAACCGGCGCGGCGCGCGCCTGGTCGGCATCAGCACGCATTCCGCCGGTATGCTCGCCTTCACGCTGGCGGCGGGCATCGGTGCGGTTTCCGGCATCCTGATCGGCGCCATCACCACCATGCATTACGACACGGGCTTCCTGATCGGCCTCAAGGGATTCGTCGCGGCGATCATCGGCGGCATGGTCAGTTATCCGGCGACGGCCATCGGTGCGCTGTTCGTGGGCATCCTGGAATCGTTTGCCTCGTTCTGGGCAAGCGCATACAAGGAGGCCATCGTGTTTGCCGTGATCATACCGGCGCTGATGTGGCTCTCCTTCCGCAGCGCCCATATGGAAGAGGACGACTGAACCGATGCGCCGGCACTGGCCCCTGGTGGTGGTGATCGTGCTGCTGGCGGCGCTGCCGGCCGTTCCCGGCGTGCCCGATTTCTGGCTGACGCAGATGAACTACATCGGGCTGTACAGCCTGGTGGTGCTGGGGCTGGTGCTGTTGACGGGGGTTGGCGGGCTCATTTCCTTCGGTCAGTCCGCATTCGTCGGCCTGGGCGCGTACACGACCGCATGGTTGAGCACGACGGCCGGGTTGTCGCCATGGCTCGGCCTTCCCGCCGGCCTGCTGTTGACCTGTCTCGTCGCGTATGGGTTGGGCCTGATCACCCTGCGCCTGTCCGGCCATTACCTGGCCCTGTGCACGTTGGCCTGGTGCCTGGCGCTTTATTACCTGTACGGCACACTCGATTTCCTGGGACGCTACGACGGCATCACCAATATTCCCCCGCTTTCCATCGGCAAATGGGTGCTCGATACCAGCGCGCACATGTACGTGCTGGTGTGGGCCATCCTGCTGCTGGCGCTATGGGCAAGCCACAACATCCTGCATTCACGTACCGGGCGCGCCATCCGCGCCTTGCGCAGCGGTTCCATGGCGGAATCGTTCGGGGTGGACCTTGCCCATTACCGGATGGTCATCTTCGTGTACGCCGCCCTGCTGGGCTGCGTGTCAGGCTGGCTTTACGCCCACATGCAACGCGCGGTCAGTCCCAGCCCGTTTGGCCTGGAATATGGCATCGAATACCTGTTCATGGCCGTCGTGGGCGGCGCCGGCGGTGTTTGGGGGGCGGTCATCGGATCGGCCGTCATCCTGGTGCTGCGCGACCAGTTGCAGAACGTATTGCCGGCGCTGTTCGGCATCAACGCCAATCTGGAGCTGCTGGCGTTTGGCGTACTCATGATCGTGGTGCTGCAGTTCGCCCGTGACGGCCTGTGGCCGGTGTTCACGCGCCTGTGGCAGCGTGTGGGTGGCGCGGCGTCCCGCCCGCAGTCCGTGGCCCGGGGTGCGGACTCGCCCGCCTTGCCGCAAAGGCCCATGCCGGTGCGCGGCGACACCGTGTTGGCGGTCGCGGGCATGCACAAGGCGTTCGGTGGCCTGACCGCCGTCAACGACATCAGCTTCGACCTGCATGCCGGTGAAATCATGGGCCTGATCGGGCCCAACGGGGCCGGCAAGAGCACCACGTTCGACATCATCAGCGGCGTGCAGCGTGCCACCCGCGGCAGCGTGTGCTTCATGGGCGCGCGCATCGACGAGCTGCATGCGCGAGAGATCGCGCGCATGGGCCTGGCGCGCAGTTTCCAGCATGTGCGGTTGCTGCCGGACATGAGTGTGATTAAGAACGTGGCCCTGGGCGCGCACATGCGCGGTCGCCGGGGTGTCCTGGCAGCGGCGTTGCGGCTGGATCGCGCCGAGGAAGCGGCCTTGCTGCACGAGGCTGCGCGCCAGCTCGAGCGGGTGGGCCTGGCCGATGTGGCGTATCACGCGGCCGGCAGTCTTCCGCTTGGCCGCCAGCGCATCGTGGAAATTGCCAGGGCGCTGTGCTGTGATCCCATCGTGCTCCTGCTCGACGAGCCGGCTGCCGGCTTGCGTTACCGCGAGAAGCAGGACCTTGCGGTCGTGCTGGACCAGTTGCGCCGCGAGGGCATGAGCCTGCTGCTGGTCGAACACGACATGGACTTCGTGATGCGCCTCACCGACCGTGTGCTGGTGATGAATTTTGGCGCGCGCCTGGCCGAGGGACCGCCAGCCGCCATCCAGCGCGACCCGGCGGTCCTGGAAGCCTATCTGGGCGGGCTGGACGAATCATGGGCGGGGGCATGATGGACGAACTGCTTGCCGTGCGCGGACTGTCGGCCCGGTACGGACGGGTCGCCGCCCTGGACGCGCTCGACCTGCGCGTGCGCCAGGGCCAGATCGTGACGGTCATCGGCACCAACGGCGCCGGCAAGTCGACGCTTCTCAATGCCATCATGGGCGCGCTGCCGCGCAACGGCCACAGCGATGGCGTGATTTCGTTCAAGGGGCAGGACATCCAGGACCTTGGCATGGAGCATCGCGTCGGACTTGGCCTCAGCCTGGTTCCCGAGCGGCGTGAACTGTTTGGCAGCATGAGCGTGCGCGAGAACCTGCTCCTGGGCGGGTACCGCCTTTACAGCGGCCACGTGCGCGGGTGGCGCGACACCCTGGAAGGCACCGTGTACGCGCTGTTCCCGCGCCTGCGCGAGCGCGCCGGCCAGGCCGCCGCGACCCTGTCCGGCGGCGAGCGCCAGATGCTTGCCATTGGCCGCGCCCTGATGGCACGGCCCAGCCTGCTGATGCTCGACGAACCGAGCCTGGGCCTGGCGCCGCGCGTGGTGCGCGAGATATTCCAGACCATCGTCCGGCTGCGCGACGAGGGCGTGTCCATATTGCTGGTCGAGCAAAACGCGCGCGCGGCGCTCCATGTCGCCGACCACGGCTACGTGCTGGAGACCGGCGGCCTGGTTCTCGAAGGCGAGGCGCGCATGCTGGCCGGCAATCCGCGGGTCATGGAAAGCTACCTCGGCTTGGGGCGGCAGGCACCGGCGGCGCCGCCCTGAGCGATCACGCCCGCGTGTCGTCAGGCAGGATTTTTCCCGGATTGAGGATGTCGTTGGGGTCGAAGGCGGTCTTCAGGCGACGCATCAGGTCCAGTGCGGCCGCATCGTATTCGGCCGGCATGAATTCGCGCTTGTGCAGTCCCACGCCGTGCTCGCCGGTACAGGTTCCGTCCATGCCGATGGCGCGGCGTACCAGGTTTGCGTTGATGCGCTCGGATTCCTCCCATTCGTCGCCGTTGTCGGGGTCGAGCAGCATCTGCACGTGGAAATTCCCGTCGCCGACGTGTCCCAGGATGGTGTACGGAAAGCTGGCCTGTTCCAGTTCGGCGGCCGTCTCGCCCACGCAGCGGGCCAGGGCGGAAATGGGCACGCAGACGTCGGTCGTGCTGCAACGGCATCCCGGGCGCAGTTGCAGCCCCGCGAAATAGACCTTGTGGCGCGCCGCCCACAGGCGATTGCGGTCTTCTTCGCGTTCGGCCCATTCGAAATCCTGGCCGCCGTGGGTATCGGTCAGCTCTTGCACCGTGTCGGCCTGTTCGCGGATGGCCTGGCCACTGGAGCCGTGGAATTCGAACAAGAGCAACGGCGATTCCCGCAGCTGGAGCTGGTTGTAGGCATTGATCGCGCGCACCGCCGAGGTACCCAGGAATTCGATCCGCGCCACGGGAAGGCTCATCTGCATGATTTCCGTCACACTGGTGACTGCCGCGTCCAGCGTGGGGAAGTTGCAGATGGCCGTCGCAATGGCTGCCGGACGCGGATAAAGCCGTACCGTGACTTCGGTAATGATGCCCAGCGTACCTTCGCTGCCGACGAAGATGCGTGTCAGGTCGTAACCCGCCGACGACTTGCGTGCGCGTCGCCCGGTCCGGACCACGCGACCCTCGGCGGTCACGACCGTGAGGTTCATGACGTTGTCGCGCATGGTGCCGTAGCGCACGGCGTTCGTGCCCGATGCGCGCGTAGCCGCCATGCCGCCCAGGCTCGCGTTGGCGCCGGGGTCGATGGGGAAGAACAGGCCGCTGTATCGCAGTTCCTCATTGAGCTGCTCGCGTGTCACGCCCGCTTGTACCGTCGCGGTGAAGTCCTCGGCATGGATGGCGATGATCCTGTCCATGCCCGACAGGTCGACGGTGATGCCGCCGTGCACGGCAAGTACGTGCCCCTCCAGCGACGAGCCGGTACCGTAGGCGATCAACGGCACACGATGGTCGTTGCAATGGTGCGCGAGCCAGGCCACCTCGTCCGTGGAGGCGGCGGACACGACGCCGTCAGGGGGCATGGGCGGGTAGGGCGACTCGTCACGGCCGTGGTTTTCGCGTATGGCCTGTGCGCGTGAAAAGCGCGGGCCGAACTTCTCCGCGACGGGAGCAAAAAAAGATTCCGGGAGGGGCCGACGCAGCCCCGGTGCAGCCGCTGCGATGTTCATTGGGCGTGCTCCTGCAGCTTGGACCGGCGGCCCGGATTGCGGGGTCTTCAGGTGCGGGTCCATGCGAATGGGTGTGTCGACAGTTTACTTTCCAGCCGCAATGATGTGTCGAAAGGTCTTGCGCACTGGCCTGGGCCGTCGCCGCGGTACGTCCCGCCCCGTCCCGCCTGGCATCCCGTAGCGGAGGTTATGCTCGGGACAGACTAAATGTCGCTTTCACACCGGCCCCCGTCACCTTAACCTGCGATCAGACGCAGCAAATGCCGCGTGTTGAATTGCAGTGTATCCACCGTTGCATGTGGCCGTGTGCCACCGGAGACCAAAAATGTACGAACTGGGACGCGTGCGCGATATAGTCGAATCGCGGGGTACGATGCAGATGCTCCCGGGCGTGGGCTATACCGATCCCAACGTGTATCAGGCCGACCTCGACCTCATCTTTCATCGTGACTGGATTTTTATCGGCCACACTTTCGAACTCGCCGAACCGGGCCAGTTCATGACCGTGCAGATCGGTGATTATCCGGTTTTCCTGATCCGGGCGCGGGATGGCGAACTGCGCGCCTATCACAACGTGTGCCGGCACCGTGGTTCACGCGTGCTTCTCGACGAAAGGGGCAAGGCGTCCCGCCTCGTATGCCCGTATCACCAATGGATGTACGACCACAGCGGGAAACTGCTGAATGCGCCGACCATGGGTGCGGACCTGGACAAAAGCGAGTACGGCCTCAAGCCGGTACATTGTGAAACGGTAGGTACCTACATTTTCGTCTGTGTCGCCAACGAAGCGCCCGACTTCAGTGAATTCAAGGGAATCGTGGCGCCTTACATAAACGCGCACAATCTTGAAAATGCCAAGGTTGCCCATGAATCGACCATCGTCGAACAGGGCAACTGGAAACTGGTGTGGGAAAACAACCGCGAGTGCTATCACTGCGAGTCGAATCATCCGGAGTTGCTGCGGTCATTCCTGGAAGATCCCAGCACCGTCGCCGCGAATAGCAATGCAGGACCCTCCGAAGACGTCCTCGCGCGCTGGAATGAGTGGGAGTCCCAGGGTATCCCAAGCAAGATGTTAATCGGCCACCGCGGTGATTTCCGCATTACCCGGGTACCCATGGTGGAAGGTACTTCCAGTTTTACAATGTCAGGACAACCGGCGGTAACCCATAAGCCACTCGTCGATGCCGATGACGTCAATATGGGTGACCTGCTTTTGAATCTTTATCCGAGTACGTGGAATCATTTCCTGGGCGACCATGCAATTTCCTTCCGCGTGCTTCCGCTCAGCCCCACCCAAACCCAATTGACGACGAAATGGCTTGTGAACAAGGACGCGGTCGAAGGCAAGGACTATGATTTGAAAGCCTTGACCGAGGTATGGGAAGCCACGAACCGCGAAGACCAGGGCGTGGTCGAGGAAGCTGCACGCGGCTCTGCCTCACCGGCGTTCGAGCCGGGCCCGCTTTCTCCGCAAATGGAGGTCGGTGTGGAGCATTTCCTCAAATGGTATTGCAATACCATGAGCGAGCGTTTACCACAGTAAATAGGACGTGCCTGTGCTTCCCGGGGAGGCGGGACGTTCGGGTTGCCGGCATGCGTCCACCACGTGTGTGCTGCGTGGTGGACGGTGCCGGCATATGAGAGATAACCGCCGGCCAGTCCGCTGGATGGGACCCGCGGAGTTTTGCGCGCGTATGGGTGTCGTTATTAAGCATTCCTGCATATCGTGTTTGCATTATCTTTACATTTTGCGTGATACGTTGCGGGTCGTTGCACCGGGGAGCTTCCACGTTATTTGTCATTGGTCACACACTGGAGGGAGGGCGGATGTCTGACGACGGGTAAGCATCTGGTACCCGTAATTTTTTGTTTCAACATACCGGTTTGAATGACCTCGAGTCAGGCTGGATACGCCACCTATACGACGTTGTTCAAAGCATCCCTGTGGATGTGATCAGCAAGCCGCTCCAGGCCCTGATGACCGGTAAGCCGCAACTCCATGGGAAGTTCCATGATGTGTGCGGCGTCATGATCCATTCATTACCGCCACCTGGCGTGCTGGTGCGACAAACCAGGCAATGCATGCATGGAATATGGTTGTCCGGTGTGTGTGGCTTGCTGGCCGGTCACGCTGTTTACCCGGGTGTCGGATGGGCGATGCGGCCATAATGGCGGTAAACCAAATGACCGAAAGGAGGTCGACAATGAAAAAGGGTCTGAACAGACTCGCTGTGGTATTAACGGCGCTGATACTTGGATGTGTCCTGTCAGCTGCCGCAACGGCAAAATCAACGGATGTCATCAAGATAGGCTATTTCAACTGGGGTGATGACCTGTTTACAACCCACGTCGTGAGTTACATCCTGACGCATGACATGAACAAGAAGGTCAAATTGATCTCGGCTGCCCCGGCTGCCGCATATCAGGCGGTCGCCGCTGGTGATATCGATTTTCATACGGACATGTGGCTGCCCGACACACACGCCGACTACTTCCACAAGGTTGCCCAGAAAACCATAGACGCAGGCGCGATCTACACGCGGGCGGCGGAAGGCTGGGCAGTGCCGGACTACATTCCGAAGTCGGAACTCAACTCGATCGAGGACCTGAAGAAGCCCGACGTCAAGAAGAAACTCGACGGGAAGATCATCGGTATCGATCCCGGTGCGGGTCTCATGCGCCTGTCGGCGAAATCCATGAAGGAGTATGGCTTGTCGAAAGACGGCTATACGCTGGTCCAGTCCTCCGGCCCGGCCATGACGAGCGCGCTTGACAACGCAATCAAGAACAAGCAATGGATCGTGGTCACGTCGTGGAATCCGCACTGGATGTGGGCCCGTTACCATCTGCGTTACCTCAAGGACCCCAAGAACGTGATGACGGGCATGCAGCGTGCCGACATCGTCATCCGGCATGGTTTCTACACGGACCATCCGCATGTGTACGAAATGCTCGACCGCATCCTGATTCCGATCAATGATGTCGAAGCCGGCATGTTCGCTGCGCAGAAGAACGGCGGCGATTACGGCAAGGCTGCGGAGGCGTACGTCAAGGCGCATCCGAAGCTCGTGCATTACTGGGTGACGGGCAAGATCGACTGATGATGATCGGCGCGTGTCGACATGACACGCAATGATCATCAAGAACGCCCGTCTCGCACCGGCATGGTGTGGGGCGGGCGTTCGACCTGCATGTTTCATGATGGTCCGACGCGGTGGGTAGGGGCACGGCGTGCCGTGCCCGGCTTTTTCGCCTTGAAAGTTTCTACCACCCAGGCTTCCAGGCCGTCGACCGGATTCGGTTGGCGGCTTTGTCCGTAAGGTCTGCGTACGGCTCAACGATTCCGGCTTTCGAGGTTCACAAAGACATTCATCATGCACTCGGCAAATACTGATCCCCTGTTGCAGCCCTTCACGCTGCGCAACCTGACCCTGCGCAACCGGCTTGTGTCCACGTCGCACGAACCGGCCTACAGCGAAGATGGGCTGCCCACCGACCGCTACCGGCTTTATCACGTCGAAAAGGCGCGCGGCGGCCTTGCGTTGACCATGATCGGGGGTTCGGCCGTGGTTTCGCCGGACAGCCCCGCGGTGTTCGGGAACCTGCTTTTGTACAAGGACGAGATCGTGCCCTGGTTGCGTCGTCTCGTTGACGACGTGCATGCCGAAGGCGCGGCGGTCATGTGCCAGGTGACGCATCTGGGGCGCCGGACCAGCAATTACGCGGGTGACTGGCTCCCGGCGGTGTATTCGTCGGCCGCGCGGGAAGCCGCGCACCGCACGTTTCCCAAGGTTGCCGAGGAATGGGATCTCGACCGCATCGTCGACGATTATGTGGCGGCGGCGCAGCGCTGCAAGGAATCCGGCCTGGACGGGATCGAGCTGCAGCATTACGGGCATCTGCTCGACGGCTTCCTGTCGCCGGCCATGAATTCGCTGCCACCGCCGTGGGGCGGCAGCTTCGAGAACCGCCTGCGCTTCCCGTTGCGGGTCATCGGCGCCATCCGCAAGGCCGTAGGTCCGGATTACATCATCGGCATCCGCATGTCGCTGGATGAATGCATGCCGGGCGGACTGACCTACGCCGAGGGCATTGCCGCACTGCGCGCCTACGGTGAAGCGGGCATCGATTTCGTGTCGGTCATCAAGGGGCACATCGATACGGACGCTTCGCTGGCCAAGGTCATTCCGGGCATGGGGACGCCGTCCGCGCCGTTCCTGGATTTTGCCGGGCAGGTCAAGCGCGATGGCGGCGTCCCGGTCATGTATGCCTCACGCATCCAGGACGTGGCGACGGCGCGACATGCCGTGCGCGAGGAACTGGTCGACCTGGTCGGCATGACGCGGCCGCATCTTGCCGATCCGTACATTGTGCAGAAGATCACGAATGGCGAGGAAGATCGCATCCGGCCTTGCGTGGGCGCCAATTTTTGCCTTGATGCGATCTACGATTCCGGCTCGGCCAAGTGTGTGCACAACCCGGCCACGGGGCGCGAGGGGCAGTTTCCGCAAAAGATCACGCGGCGCGCGGAACGTGCCCGCAAGATCGTGGTGGTCGGGGCCGGGCCTGCCGGGCTGGAAGCCGCCCGCGTCCTTGGCGAACGCGGCCACAAGGTCGTCGTTCTCGAGGCAAATTCACTTGCCGGCGGACAGGTCAGGCTGGCGGCCGCATCGCCGCGCCGGCGCGAGTTGATCGGCATCGTGGATTGGCGGGTGTCGGAACTCGCGCACTTTGATGCCGAAGTCCGCTACAACACCTACGCCGAACGCGACGATATCCTTTCCGAGAACCCGGACGTGGTCATCATCGCCTCCGGCGGCATCCCCAACACCTCGTTCCTCGCCGCCGGCGGGGAACTCGTGCATACGACATGGGACGTGCTTGGCGGTGGTCCGCAACTGGGTGGCGACGTACTCCTTTACGATGACAACGGCGGTTATCCCGGCATGGATGCGGCGGAGGTCCTCGCGGGCAACGGCGCCAAGGTCCGCTTCGTCACCCCCGAGCGCGCCATTGCGCCGGATGTCGGGGGCATGAACTCGCCGGCTTATCTCAAGGTGTTTGCCGAACACGAGGTGGATACGCTGCTCGCGCATCGACTGGTCTCGGTGGAGCGCGCGGATGGCGGGAAGGTGCGCGCAAACCTGTACAGCGAATACGCCGAACTGGAGACCCGTTGCGTGGTCGATCACGTGGTCGTCGAGCACGGCACGTTGCCGAATGACGAACTGTACTTTTCGCTGATCGACGATTCGACGAACCGGGGCGAGGTGGATTACGACGCACTGCTGCGGCAGCGCCCGCAACAGGTGTTGCGCAACCCGGATGGGCATTTCCAACTGTTCCGCATCGGGGACGCCATCTCCAGCCGCAACATCCACGCGTCCATGCTCGGGGCCATGCGTTTGTGCCTTCCGATCTGAGCCGCGGCGGCGTTTCGCAGGTGCGCACCGACTGCTGTCCGGGAAAATCAGACTGGGATGGGAAGGTGGTGAAGGCATTGAGAGCGCTGGCTCCGGGTGGCGCGGGCACCGCACCCCGGGTACCTAAGAAAAACCGCGTGGGCGGGGCACCGGATGCGGCGCCACCTACACGCAGCCTCGCGACGCCTGCCGTGAGGACCCGGACGCGACCTGACACAAGCCCGCGTGTCGTATTGACACAACCCTTGATGCAACCTAGCGTCGTGCTTGGATGGACAACGTCCAACCCCAGCCGAC
>CAYOEF010000013.1:22318-25917 GCA_964402805.1 uncultured Rhodanobacteraceae bacterium
GTACAGGATCCGCGCCGTGGGCACGGCCCGCCGGGCCCCTACGAACTCCCGCGGGGGGGGGGCAGGGTAGGCGTCGCATCCTCCATGCGTGTAGGGGCACGGCGTGCCGTGCCCTGGGTTGTGTCCTGCCTTGTAGCGAGCTTCCAGTACCCGACAGGTTTCACCTGACACCTGGTCCATCGGCATATGAAAACGGCTTGGACTGAACGTGGTTGCGGTGCCTCCTGGATTTGAGCTGGCGTCCAGGGTTGGAACCCTTCCAGGACGGTGCCGCAATGCTTTGCGCGGGACCGAAGAAATTATTCCGGACGGCAGTGCGTACGCATTGGCATCTACCAGCGGCAAGGCAGAGTATCGTGGGTAAACACGGGTCCGCGCAGGTTGTGCAGTTGAGGGTGGATACGATGGACAGCCGGGCATGAGCACTTCCGCCGACAGGCACGTTTCGCTGCGGCCGGACGCAGTCCTGGTCCCGGGGACCGGCGCGGGCGACGTGCTCGCTTCGACAACGCCGCTGAGCTTCTGGGGCGGGGTGGATGCGACGACGGGCACCGTGATCAGCCGCCACCACCCGTTGCACGGCCAGGGGCTGGCCGGCCGGGTGCTGGTCATCCCGCATGGGCGCGGGTCGTGTACGGGAAGCGCGGTCCTGCTGGAGATCATCCACGCCGGCGTTGCGCCGGCCGTGATCGTGCTCAATCGCGCCGACGACATCATTGCGCTCGGCGCCATCGTCGCCGAGGAAATACTGCACCGGCAGGTCCCCGTCGTGGTGCTGGACGATGCGGCGTTCGTGCAGGCGATGCGCGCCCGGGAGGCGTGGCTGGATGCGGACGGCATCCTGACGTTGCAGGGCCTGGACCTCGCATCGGACAGCGCCGCGCCCGCGGTTGCCGCGTCGCCCGTTCCGCAAACGGTCCCCGCGACCACGGACGAGGATCGGCGCCTGCTGGCCGGCGAGCGTGGACGCGCGGCCCAGGTCGCCATGCGGATTGTCGTGCGCATGGCGGCATTGCAGGGCGCTGAACGTCTCATCGACGTTTCGCGCGTGCACATTGATTGCTGCATCTACACCGGCCCGGCCGGACTTGCCTTCGCCGAGCAGATGGCCGACTGGAACGGTCGCGTGGCCGTTCCCACCACGCTCAACGCCATCTCGATCGACCGGCGCCACTGGCGCGCGCAGGGCGTGCCGGAGTCGCTCGGGCTGCCCGCGGAGCGGCTCGCGCATGCCTACGATCGCCTGGGCGCCGGACAGACCTACACCTGCGCGCCCTATCTGCTGGAAGACACCCCGGGTTTTGGCGAAAACATCGCCTGGGCGGAGTCCAACGCCGTCGTGTACGCCAACAGCGTGCTTGGCGCGCGCACCAACAAGACGCCCGATCTGCTCGATACCTGCATCGCCCTGACCGGTCGCGCGCCTGACACGGGGTATTACCGGGACGCGGGGCGCCGGGCGACCGTACTCGTCGAAGTACCCGGGCTGGACTGTGCCGATGATGCGTTGTATCCGCTGCTCGGGTATGCGGTCGGCGCGGTGACGGATGGCGCCGTACCCGTCGTGGCGGGACTTGCACCGGGCCTGTCAAAGGATGCGCTCAGGGCGTTCGGCGCCGCCTTCGCGACCACCGGTTCGGCCGGAATGTTCCACATCGCGGGCAGTACGCCCGAAGCGCCCACCGTCGAGGCGGCACTCGGCAGCCGGCCGCCTGCGCGCGAGCTGGTTCTGGGACGCAGCGAGATCGAGGGTACGTGGCGGGAGTTCAACAGCACCGATACCTTGCATACCCCGGTCGACCTAGTGGCCCTCGGCAATCCGCATTTCTCCTATGAGGAATTCGCCGCCCTGGCCGCGCTGTGCGCGGGCCGGCAACGCAACCGGCACGTACGCCTGGTGGTGACCACGAACCGGCATGTCGCCGAGCGCGCCAGGCGCGCCGGTTTCTTCGAGGTTCTCGATCAGTTTGGTGCCGAAATAGTCACGGATACCTGCTGGTGCATGCTCGGCGAGCCGATCGTTACCCCGTCGGCGCACGTCATCCTTACCAATTCCGCCAAATACGCGCACTACGGGCCGGGCCTTGTGAAGCGGCGAGTCCGCTATGCGGGCTTGCGTGATTGCGTCGCCGCGAGCATTGCGGGCGCCGTTTCCACGCGTGCACCGGCGCCAGCCGCCGGTCGATGATTCGGAGGGTGCGACGCGCCTGATCCCGCCACTTGCCTTCACGGAGATTGCCCATGCGTTCGAAGAAAGTCATCCACGTCGTCGGCTGCCATGCCGCCGGAGAGGTCGGGGACGTGATCGTCGGTGGCGTACCGACGCCGCCCGGCGACACGCTGTGGGAGCAACGGACCTGGATCCACGAAAACGGCGAACTGCGTGATTTCGTGCTCAATGAACCGCGCGGTGGGGTATTCCGCCACGTGAACCTGCTGGTGCCGGCCAGGCACCCGGACGCCGTCATCGGCTGGATCGTCATGGAACCGATGCATACGCCACCCATGTCCGGCTCCAATTCGATCTGCGTCGCGACGGTCCTGCTGGAAACGGGGATCGTGCCGATGCGCGAACCGGAAACATGCTTTGCGATGGAGGCGCCGGGTGGCCTGGTCACCGTCCGGGCACAGTGCCGCGATGGCAAGGCCGAGTCCGTGCGCATCACCAACCATCCGTCCTTTGCGGCTGGCCTGGACAAACCGCTGGAAGTGGAAGGCGTGGGCACGCTCAGCGTGGACATCGCCTACGGCGGCGACAGCTTCGTGCTGGTCGACGCCCAATCGCTCGGCTTTTCGCTCGTTCCCGACGAGGCCCGCGAACTCGCCACGCTGGGCATGCGCATTCGCAAGGCCGCGACCGAACAACTTGGATTCGTGCATCCGGAGCAACCGGCATGGCGGCACATCTCGTTCTGCCAGTTCACCGGGCCGGTACAGCGCATCGACGGCGTGTTGACCGGTCGCAGTGCCGTCGCCATCGAGCCGGGGAAAATCGACCGCTCACCCACCGGCACCGGGTGCTCGGCACGCATGGCCGTGCTGCATGCGCGTGGACTGCTCAAGACCGGCGAGTCCTACGTGGGAATCTCGATCATCGACTCCCGGTTCACGTGCCGCGTCGAGTCCGAAACCCGCGTCGGCGATATCGATGCCATCATCCCCAGCTTGTCCGGCCAGGCCTGGATCACCGGCACCGCACAGCTGATGCTGGACCCCACCGACCCATGGCCACGCGGCTATCGCCTGTCCGACACTTGGCCGATGTAACCCGTCACACATCACACACCTCGCACGACGGAGCGCCCGCATACCACGGTCCTGCACACACAGGATTCCGTACGGGCACGGCGTGCCGTGCCCCACCCGCATTGGGAGCGTCCGCATGCCGCGGTCCCGCACACACAGGCTTTCGTACGGGCACGGCGTGCCGTGCCCCACCCGCATTGGGAGCGTCCGCATGCCACGGTCCTGCACACACAGGATTCCGTACGGGCACGGCGTGCCGTGCCCACCCGCATTGGGAGCGCCCGCATGTCGCGGTCCCGCACACACAGGATTCCGTACGGGCACGGCGTGCCGTGCCCCACCCGCATTGGGAG
>CAYOEF010000014.1:0-13386 GCA_964402805.1 uncultured Rhodanobacteraceae bacterium
AGCAGATCGCCTTCAACGTCATCCCGCACATCGACACTTTCCAGGACAACGGCTATACGCGCGAGGAAATGAAGATGGTGTGGGAGACGCACAAGATCCTCGAGGACGACAGCATCGGCGTGAATCCGACCGCCGCGCGGGTGCCCGTGTTTTACGGACATGCCGAGGCGGTCCACGTCGAAACCCGGCGTGAGATCAGTGTGGACGAGGTGCGCCAGTTGCTGGCCAATGCACCGGGCGTTGTCGTGGTCGACGAGCGTGTCGACGGGGGTTATCCCACGCCGGTCGGTGACGCGGCCGGCAAGGATCCGGTACTGGTCGGGCGCATCCGGCGCGACATCTCGCATCCGCGCGGGCTGGACCTGTGGGTCGTAGCGGACAACATTCGCAAGGGTGCCGCACTGAACGCCGTGCAGGTGGCCGAAATCCTCATCGACAAATACCTTTGACGCCATCGGGCTCGCCCGGGCCGGTGGGGGCGGCCTGTTCGCGGAGGCGATTTCCGTGCGATCATGCGCCATCAGGACATTCCCGGATGCGATCCTGGACGCAACATCGGTATGGCGCACACCGAATTCCGCCGCGGTGGGTACACGAAGGTTGGTGGAAGGCCGCATTGTGAATTAAAGTTCTCCGCAGGGGAGGTTGCGCATGGCAACCGTCGTGTGTGGTGAACTGGGGAACCCGTCTCGATGAAACGTCACTGGAATCGACTCCTACCGTTGACGCTGGTATTGGTCGCTGCTCCGGCGATGGCCATGGAACTGGGGCCGATCCGGGTCGAATCGACACTCGACAGCCCTCTCCTGGCCGAGATTCCGATCGTCGAGGATTATCCCGGCGAGGCCAACGGCCTGAAGGTGACCCTGGCATCCGCCGATCAATTTGCCCAGGCTGGCATTCGACGTGCGGATTTGCGCACACCCCTGAAATTCAGGGTGGTCGGCCACAGCGGCAACAAGGTGATCCGCATCACCAGCACCCGGTCGGTACGCGTCCCGTTTCTGGACATGCTGCTCAAGGTGACGTGGCCCAAGGGCAAGCTGCTGCGTGAATACACAGTGCTGCTCGATCCGGCTGGCAGCCACTGGCAATCCGCCGCGGTAGCCGCAAGTCCCGCTGCCGGCAATGCGCAGCCCGCATCAGGCGCCGTCCCGGCGAACCCGTCGCATGCGACGGGCTCACCGTCCCAGGCCAATACGCCGGCAGGTACCCGCATTACCGTGCACAGGGGTGACACCCTGTCCGCGATTGCGCGCAACCATCCCATGGCGGATGTCGGCCAGAAGCAAATGCTGATGGCCTTGAAGACGGCCAATCCGGATGCCTTTTTCGAGAACAACATCAATGCGTTGAAGGCTGGCGTTGTGATGCGCATGCCGACGCGCCAGGAGGCGCTCAAGCTCAGCAAGCGGGCGGCCGAGCTGGCCGTGGCGCGCGAGAACCGTGCCTGGCGGAATCAACAGGCACCGGCCATCGCCACCGGTACCCGCGCCAGCGCCAGCAAGGCAGCACCTGCTACCAGCCCCGCTGGGGGTACCCGCGGTGACCACCTCAGCCTCGTGCCTCCGGCCAAGGCCGAAGGCGCAGCCGCCGGCGCGGCGACCGCGGGTGCCGGCACGTCGGTGAAGGACCTGCGCCAGGCGTTGGCGCGTAGCAAGGAGGCCTTGTCGAGCCAGACCCAGCATGCCACCGACCTGCAATCGCGCGTCACGGCGCTCGAAGGGCTGCAAAAGAAGACGCAACAGTTGCTGAGCCTCAAGAACGCCGAGATCGCAACCTTGCGCGAGGAACTTGCCAAGGCCCGGAAGCAAGCGGGGTTGCCGCAACCGGCCGCCACCGGGTCCGTGGGAACAGTTGCCGCTGCCGCAACGCCGGCCGCCACACCGGAAACCACGGCGAAAGCGTCGGCGGTCGCGGGTGCCACGACGGCTGCTACGACGGCCGTATCTGCGGGGGCCGCCGACACGACGGCGTTGGCGGGTGCTTCGAAACCGGCAACGGCTTCGTCCGCTGCCCCGGGCACAGGCGCGGGTTCGGAAGTCGCTGCCGCATCGGCTGCCGTGGACGTATCGGCTACTGCCACAACCGCTGCGAAGCCGGTTGCCGCGACCACTGCGCCCCGGCAGGCGTCCACCCAGGCTACCGCCGCCACGACGGCGCAGGCGGCGCAGGCGGACGAGACCGGGACCGAACAGGCCGGGCAGCAAGAATCGTCGACCCAACCGGTGGCGTCGCCGGCAAAGCCAACGCAAGCCGCCAAGGCCGAAACCGCTGCAACGAAAGTGAAATCCAGCCCTGCCGTTGCCACCGCGGCGGCCGCAACGCCGGCGGCCAAGGCACCTGCGTCGAAGGCCAAGGCTGCTGCGCCAAAGGACGAACACCACGCTGCCGCGGTGGCCACGCACGCAACGCATGCCAGTCGGGCATCGTCCACACCGTGGTATGAAGAACTTTGGGCGCGACTGGTACTCGGCCTTGTCGTCGTGCTGCTGATCGTTGCCTGGGCCATAACCCGGCGCCGTCCACGTGACGTCCTGGTGGGCCCGGGAGTTGCCGATGAACCCATCACGCCCACGCACGATGGGGATGACGCGGCAACGACGATCCCCGCCGTCATGCCGGGTGATGACACGCCGGCAACCGACGACGGGGAGGGTGACCTGTTGCGCCAGCTCGCCGCCAATCCCGAAGACGTCGGATTGCACCTGGAACTGGCCAGTCTCTACTACGCACGCGGCGACGTCGATCATTTCGAGGCCGTGGCCGAGTCCATGCACGCCTATCTTGACGACGATACCCAGCCGGAGTGGCAGGAAGTCCGCAAGATGGGTCGCGAATTGGCACCTGACCATCCGCTGTTTGTCGACGTGCCAGCCCCCGGGGAAACCGCGTTCAGTAGCGTGGAAGGGGATGCGGTACTGGAACCGGCTGATGACCCGGACCTCGTGCTTGACGAGCCTCCGGCCGACCCGGCCGGCGGGGAGGACGCGCCCATGTGGCACTTCGTGACGGAAGCCACGCCGGCGGCCGCACATGCCGATGAAGCCGACGACCTGCCGCCACTGGACATGGACGATGAATTCAGCCGGGTCGCCCCCCCCGATGAACCGGAAGCCGCGGCAACCCACGCCGGCGACGCTCCCGACCCTGATATGCGGACGGATGTGCCCGATGACCTGTTGGACGACGCGGAGTCCGAGGCGGCCGCGCAGGCGGTGCCCGCGATGGCCACCGTCGATGACGATGCGGATTCATTCAAAGACTTCCTGTTGGATGACGCGGAAAGGGACGATGAGGTCGCCACTGAGGCATCGCCGCCCATCGCGACGGCGGTCGAGGATGAGGATCGCACCGAGCCGGCATTGGCGATGAACACCACCACGGAAACCGCCGAGCACGACGATTTGGCGATGATGGATGCGCCTGAGCTGGCGCCAGATTCGCAGGCCGACGATCTTTCCGGTGACGCTGTGGACACCAAGCTTGATCTCGCGCGGGCCTACATCGACCTGGACGATACCGAGGGCGCCCGCGCAATGCTGCGCGAAGCTCTCGATGAGGGTTCGCAAATGCAAAAGGACGTGGCGCAGAAATTGCTCGACAGCCTGGGCTGAGGAGCTTGACGGCCGTCGCCGGCGCATCGCCGGGTGACCGGCCCTCTCAGGGATCCCGGGCCGGACGGGCGGGTGGCGCGCCGCGTTCGGGATGCACCGATGGCGCTATACTTTGGCGGCGCCCTGTTGTTGACAGGGCGTTCCTGTTTTCACGCAACCATTCATGCGCATTGCACTCGGTATCGAATACGACGGCACGGACTTCCTCGGCTGGCAGCGGCTGAGCCACGGCCCGAGCATACAGGCGGCGGTGGAAAGGGCGTTGTCGCGCGTGGCCGATGAGCCGATTGCCGTCACGTGTGCCGGGCGTACCGATTCGGGGGTACATGCGTATTGCCAGGTGGTGCATTTCGATACGCACGCGCTGCGCACGCCGCGCGCGTGGACGCTCGGGGCCTGCTCCAACCTGCCGCGTGAAGTCGCCGTATTGTGGGCGCAGCCGGTGGCGGACGATTTTCATGCGCGTTTCGATGCGCGCGCCCGGCGGTATCGGTATACGATCCTCAACCGGCCGGTGCGTGCCGCGTTGGACGCGCGCCGCGTGACATGGGAACGCCTGCCGCTGGACGCCCACATGATGCACGATGCGGCGCAGGCGTTGCTGGGGGAGAATGATTTTTCGGCGTTTCGCGCGATTTCGTGCCAGGCGCGGCATGCACGGCGCAACGTGCAGGAGATACGCGTGTGGCGCGAGGGTCAACAGGTGCTCATCGAGGTGCAGGCGAATGCATTCCTGCATCACATGGTGCGCAACATCGTCGGTTCGCTGCTGCCGGTGGGACGTGGCGAGATGCCTGCGGCGTGGCTGGCGGAGTTGCTCGCCGCCCGCAAGCGCGATCTGGCCGGGCCGACCGCCCCGGCATCGGGACTCGCCTTCGTCGGGCCGCGCTATCCGCGGGCGTGCGGCCTGCCGGTGTGCGTGAGCCTGTGACTTGCGAGTATTTTCAGTCACCACTGTCGTGTAGCATCACTACTCAATGAGCCGGACACGTATCAAATTTTGCGGTATTACCCGCCCCGAGGATGCCTTGCATGCGGCGGCGCTGGGCGTGGATGCCATCGGCCTGGTGTTTGCCCACGTGAGTCCGCGTTGTGTCACCATTGACCAGGCGCGTGTGATCGTGGCCTCGCTGCCGCCACTGGTTGGCGTGGTGGCCCTGTTCCTCGACGACGACGCTGCCTGGATCCGCGAGGTGGAACAACAGGTACGGCCGACCCTGCTGCAGTTTCACGGAACCGAGACGGATGCCTTCTGCAGTGGCTTCGACACGCCGTTCATCAAGGGAATCGCCATGAAATCGGTGGCCTCCGAGCCGGTATGGAAGGACCGCTATCCGCACGCGCGGGGGTTTTTGCTCGATGGCCACCTTGCCGGCGAGCGTGGCGGCCAGGGCACCGCCTTTGACTGGTCGACCGTGCCGGCGCGAGCCGGCAAGCCGATCATCCTTGCCGGGGGCCTGGATGCGTCCAACGTGGCCCTGGCGATAGACCGGGTGCGTCCGTGGGCTGTGGACGTGTCGAGCGGGATCGAAGTTTCGCCGGGGATCAAGAGTTTCGACAAAATGCAGGCTTTCGCCAAAGCCGTTCAATCCAAAGACACGACATGAACATGATCGACGACTACTACGCATGGCCCGACGAGCACGGTCGCTTTGGCCGTTTCGGCGGCATCTACGCGGCCGAGACCCTGATGGCCCCGCTGGCGGAGCTGGCCGACGCCTACCGGCGCCTGCGCGACGATCCGGTGTTCGTGGCCGAACTCGATCGCGACCTGCAGCACTACGTGGGTCGGCCCAGCCCGGTGTATTTCGCCGAGCGCCTGTCGCGCGAGGTCGGCGGCGCGCGCATCCTGTTCAAGCGCGAGGACCTCAACCATACCGGCGCCCACAAGATCAACAACACGGTCGGCCAGGCGCTGCTGGCGCGGCACATGGGCAAGTCGCGCGTGATTGCGGAAACCGGGGCCGGACAGCATGGCGTGGCCGCCGCCACCGTGAGCGCACGCCTGGGCCTTGAATGCACGGTCTATATGGGCCGGGTCGACATGGAGCGCCAGGCGATCAACGTCTACCGGATGAAGCTGCTCGGAGCCAAGGTCGTCGCGGTCACCTCCGGTTCGCAAACCCTCAAGGATTCCCTCAACGAGGCCTTTCGCGACTGGGTCACCAACGTCGAGGACACTTTCTACATCATTGGTACGGTGGCTGGACCACACCCGTACCCGATGATGGTGCGTGATTTCAATGCCGTGGTCGGCCGCGAGGCGCGCGCCCAGGTCCAGGAAATGTTCGGCCGGTTGCCCGACGTGGTCACGGCCTGCGTGGGCGGCGGGTCCAACGCCATGGGCATTTTCCACGCCTTCCTGAACGACCGCGCCGTACGTCTGGTCGGCGCCGAGGCGGCGGGCGAGGGTATCGAGACGGGCCATCACGCCGCGTCGCTGGTGGCCGGTCGGGTCGGCGTGCTGCATGGCAACCGCACCTACGTGCTGTGCAATGACGACGGGCAGATCACCGAAACCCACTCCATCTCCGCCGGCCTGGACTATCCGGGCGTCGGGCCCGAACATGCCTTCCTCAAGGACACCGGGCGTGCCGAGTACGTTGGCGTGACCGATGCCGAAGCCATGCAGGCGTTCCACCGCCTGACCGAAGTGGAAGGCATTCTGCCGGCCCTGGAATCCAGCCACGCGGTGGCGCAGGCCATCAAGCTCGCGCGGGAGATGCCCAGGGACGGCATCGTGTTGTGCAACCTGTCCGGACGCGGCGACAAGGACGTGCACACCGTCGCGCAACGCGAAGGTATCCAGCTGTGAGGGCAGCAGGCAACTCCATGAATCGCATCGACACCCGTTTCGCGCAACTCAAGGCGGCCCATCGTACCGGCCTGATTCCCTTCGTTACCGCCGGCGATCCGTCCCCCGACACCGTGGTGCCGTTGATGCATGCGCTGGTCGAAGGCGGCGCCGACATCATCGAACTCGGCATGCCGTTTTCCGACCCGATGGCCGATGGCCCTTCCATCCAGAATGCCGACGAACGGGCCTTGGCCGCGGGTGTCGGCTTGATGGACATCCTGGGCTGGACGCGGGAGTTTCGCGCCAATGACGATGCCACGCCCATCGTGCTGATGGGCTACCTGAACCCGATCGAGATCCACGGTTACGCCGATTTCGCCGACCAGGCGGTTGCCGCTGGCGTGGACGGCATCCTGCTGGTGGACTGTCCGATCGAGGAGGCAGACGTCGCTGCGCCGTTGCGCACCGCGGGCCTGCGCCAGATCTGGTTGACCGCCCCGACCACGGCGCCCGCCCGCCTGGACCGGTTGTGTGAGGCGGCCGAGGGCTTCCTGTACTATGTCTCGTTTGCAGGCATCACCGGGGCCGAACGCTTGTCGACACGTGACATCGCGGCGCGCGTGAGTGCCATTCGCGGCAAGTCGAAAGCCCCGGTCGCGGTCGGCTTTGGCGTGCGCCATGCCGAACAGGCTTGTGCCATTGCCGGGTTTGCCGATGCCGTGGTCATCGGCAGTGCCCTGGTCGAGCGCCTCGTCGGGGCGGTGGATGCGGCGGATGTCGCGGCGAGGGCACGTGATTTCCTGGCGCCGATTCGCGATGCCCTGGACGCGCTTCCCGAGAAGTCAGAATAAGGATATGGTGTAGCCGAATGAATTGGCTTCAGAAATTGATGAACCCCCAGGGCCATGCCGAGCATGGTTCCAGGACGACCGGCAAGGGCAGGGTCCCCGAGGGTGTTTGGGGTCAATGCAAGGGCTGCGGGCAGGTGCTGTATCGCCCCGAGCTTGAGCGACAGATGATGGTGTGCCCAAAATGTGGCTACCACCACACGATCGGTGCACGCCGGCGCCTGACCGAACTGTTCGACGCCGGGAGCACCACCGAGCTTTTTGGGTCGCTCGTTGCCGTCGATACGTTGAAATTCCGCGATTCCAAGCGATACCGCGACCGTCTCCTTGCCGCGCAGAAGAAGACTGGCGAAAAAAGCGGCATGGTTGCCATGCAGGGCGTCTTGAAGGGGCTGTCGGCGGTGGCCGTGGCTTTCGAATTCGAGTTCATGGGCGGATCGATGGGATCGGTCGTCGGCGAAAAGTTCACGCGCGCCGCCGAGCGGGCGCTGGAGCAGAAGATACCGTTCGTCTGCTTCAATGCGACCGGGGGTGCGCGGATGCAGGAAGGCCTGCAGTCGCTGTTCCAGATGGCCAAGACATCCGCGGCCCTGGCCCGGCTGCGCGACGCGGGTGTGCCGTACGTTTCGGTGCTCACCAATCCCACCACGGGCGGTGTGTCGGCGAGTTTTGCGATGCTCGGCGACATCAACATCGGCGAGCCGGGGGCATTGATCGGTTTTGCCGGCCCGAGGGTCATCGAGCAAACGGTGCGCGAAACCCTCCCGGAAGGTTTTCAGCGCGCCGAGTTCCTGCTGGCACATGGTGCGCTCGATCTCATCGTCGACCGCCGCGAAATGCGCGACAAACTGGCCAGCCTGCTGGCACTGCTGACGCGGGCGCCGAAGGCGGCGTGACGGGGTACGCCATGCGGCGGCCACCGGCGTGCGACACCATGCCGCTGGCCGTGCCACGTCGCGGTGGGCACCGTGCGGACTGTCGATGCGCCGACCAGGGCGGCAACGGCGGCATGCGTGCCTGCGGCGGGGAGTGCAGGTGGTGTACAGTCTGCGGTCATCTTTGTTTGTCATTCGGCCATATGTGAAGGGGAACAGCTCTGACTTACGCACGCATCATCGCCACTGGCAGCGCGTTGCCCGAACGCGTGATGACCAATGCCGATCTGGAAAAGTTCGTCGACACCAGCGACGAGTGGATCCGCACGCGCACCGGTATCCGGGAGCGCCACATCGCGGCGGACGGCGAAACGCCGGGCGACCTTGCGTACGAGGCGGCGCGCCAGGCACTGGAGCGCGCGGGTGTGGCGGCTGCCGAACTGGATCTGCTGATCCTGGGCACCACGACACCCGATCTCATATTCCCCTCCACGTCGAGCATGATCCAGCATCGCCTTGGCGCCAACGGATGTTGTGCCTTCGACGTCAATGCGGCCTGTTCGGGCTTCGTGTACGCCCTGGGCGTGGCCAATGCCATGATCCGCTCGGGCCAGGCAAAAAAAGCGCTCGTGATCGGAGCGGAAACGCTGACGCGCATGGTCGACTGGAACGAACGCACCACGTGCGTGCTGTTTGGCGATGGTGCCGGTGCCGTGGTGCTGGAGGCATCGGACGTCCCCGGCATCCACGCCACCTGCCTGCACGCCGACGGCGCCTACAAGGAATTGCTGTGCAGCGACGTGGGCGTGTCGGTCGGCTTCCGCGACGAGCCCAACCATGGCGTGCGCATCAACATGAAGGGCCGCGAGGTTTTCAAGATGGCGGTCAAGACGTTCGACGCCCTCGTCGGCGAGACCCTTGCCGCCGCCGGCATGCAGGAATCGGACGTGGACTGGCTGATTCCGCACCAGGCAAACCTGCGCATCATCCAGGCCACCGCCAAGCGTCTGAAGCTGCCCATGGAACGGGTCATCGTCACCGTGGACAAGCACGCCAATACCTCGTGCGCGTCGGTGCCGTTGGCGCTCGATTCGGCGATCAGTTCCGGGCGTGTGAAGCGTGGCCAGAAACTTTTGATGGAAGCCTTTGGTGGCGGTTTCACCTGGGCTTCGGCATTGATGACGTATTGAATGCACGACAGGGGGCGGCGTGCGAAAATGTCCGGCATTGACGTTGCGTGGGATGGGGTGACAAGCGGAACTCCACGGGGTTCCGCGCGGTTCGGGAGCTAAAGGACCATGACGCGGAAAATGGTCGTCAATGGCCACCTGATCTGGTGCAAGACCTACGCGGGTACGGCGCGCTCAAGGCAATTGGTGGCATCACTTTGGAATCGCCTGGTCAACTGGCTGGGCGTGGGGCCACTGCGCGCGCCGCCGCGTTTGGCGGGTGACGACGCGAGCAGGCTCGAACAGCGCCGCATCGCCCAATTGCACGATCAGGGCGTGCTCGTTCCCGACGTGGTCGGCACGGGGAACCACGTGTTGTTGCTCAGCGACCTTGGCCCCACGCTTTCCAGCTGCCTGAAAAGGGCTGCTGATGCATCGGAAGTAGACGATCTGGTGCATTGCGGCGTGAGTGCCCTCGTCGACGTGCATCGCCGCGGTGCGTATCTCGGCCAGGCTGTCGCGCGCAACATCATCATGACCGGGAGCGGGGTCGGCTTCATCGATTTCGAGGAGGATCCGCTTGAAGTCATGTCCCTGGCCGAGGCCCAGGCCCGTGATTGGCTGCTTTTCAGTTCCAGTATTTCGCGTTACTACGAGGGTCGCGTGGAAACGCTGACGGCCATGCTCGGGCACGCGCTGCCCGACGTGGGCAACGATGTGGCCACGGTGGTCGACCATGCCGCGCGACGGTTGGGGTTCCTGGAAGTGCTGACACGCGCTCTGGGGCATCGCGCGCGGGCGCTGGGCGTGGCGGTGGCCTCGTTGCGCAACAGCAAATTGTTGTGGTGCGTGGCCCTGATCCTGTTGATCGATTACATCAGCGATGGCGATTCGGATATTCTGCGTGCTGTGCAACAGTTGCTGTGAGCATTCATGCGATCACCATCCGCTTTCGTTTTTCCGGGCCAGGGCGCGCAATCGGTCGGCATGCTGTCCGAACTCGCCACGGTGCATCCCGACGTCGAAACGACGTTTGCCGAGGCCTCCGAAGGCGCCGGCATCGACCTGTGGGCGCTTTCGCAGCACGGTCCGGAGGACCACCTGAACCGCACCGAGAACACCCAGCCCGCGCTGTTGGCCGGCGGCGTCGCCGTGTGGCGTGTGTGGCAACGGCTTGGCGGCCCCGCGCCGGCCTACATGGCGGGACACAGCCTGGGGGAATATTCCGCGCTGGTCTGTGCCGGTGCGTTGTCGTTGCGTGACGCGGCGGGCCTGGTGGCCGAGCGTGGTCGCCTGATGCAGGAAGCCGTACCGGCCGGGGTTGGCGCGATGGCCGCCGTGTTGGGTGGCGATGACGACGTGATTGCCGGGGTGTGCCGCGACGTGGCGGACGGGCAGGTGGTGGCCCCGGCCAATTTCAATTCACCGGGCCAGGTGGTGATCGCCGGCCATGCCGAAGCGGTCGACCGCGCATTGGAAAAGCTGGCCGCCCTGGGCGTGAAAAAGACCGTGAAGCTGGCCGTCTCCGTGCCTTCGCACACTGCCCTGATGCGTGGAGCCGCCGACCGGCTGGCGGAACGCATGCAGGTGATCGCGTGGCGGATGCCTTCCATTCCGGTGGTCCAGAACGTGGATGCCAGGGTGGCCGAAGACATCGATGCCGTCCGCGACGCACTCAAGCGCCAGCTGTACATGCCCGTGCGCTGGACCGATTGCGTACGGGCGCTGGCCGCGGCCGGCGTGGTCGCGATGGCCGAGTGCGGGCCGGGCCGGGTGTTGACCGGACTGGGCAAGCGCATCGACCGTTCGCTGCAGGGCGTGACGCTGGGCACGCCCGAGGGCCTCGATGCCGCACTGGCCGCGGAACCATGAGCAGGTGGCCACGGGGCGGCGTCGTTTCGACCAACGGACGAGGTGAAAGGCAATGAGTGGATCATTGAGCGATGAGATCGCCCTGGTGACGGGCGCCAGCCGTGGAATCGGGGCGGCAATAGCCGACGAGCTGGCAGCGGCGGGAGCCACCGTCGTTGGTACGGCGACCACGGATGCCGGCGCGTCGGCCATCGACGCGCGCCTGCACGCACGTGGTGGTCATGGCCGCACCCTGGACGTGACCGATGCGGACAGCATCCAGCGCCTGCTGGATGCCGTAGCCCGCGATGTCGGCGTGGTATCCATTCTCGTCAACAATGCCGGCATCACCCGCGACCAGTTGCTGATGCGCATGAAGGACGAGGACTGGCATGCCGTCCTCGAAACCGACCTGACGTCGGTTTACCGACTGTCGAAGGGCGTCCTGCGCGGCATGATGAAAGCACGCAAGGGCCGGATCATTTCCATTTCCTCGGTCGTCGGCGCCATGGGCAACCCCGGCCAGGCCAATTACGCCGCGGCGAAGGCCGGTGTCGTCGCCTTTTCCAAGTCGCTGGCGCGGGAAGTCGGCTCACGCGGCATTACGGTCAACGTCGTGGCGCCCGGTTTCATCGACACCGACATGACGCGCGTGCTGGACGAAGGCCAGCGCAAGACGCTGGAAGACACCATTGCGCTGGGACGGCTGGGTACGCCGGCCGACATCGCGCACGCGGTGGCCTTCCTGGCCTCGCCGGCGGCGGCCTACATCACCGGCGAAACCCTGCATGTCAATGGCGGCATGTACATGTCGTAATGTCGTGAGCGGGAATACATCTGATATAGTCCAGTTCCCGTGCCGTTGCGAACCGTTTCATGATGGTGGCGGGAGTCGCCGTCCGGGTCGGGCGGGACGACCACCATCCCTGCATTTGTCGCCTGGCGTGAGTGGTTGGGAGTGGTCGTCGCGGCTGGCACGCATCCGCGTTTGACACTACAATGCGCCGGTTTTTCCCCTTGGGAGGTCATAAAACATGAGTACCATCGAAGAACGTGTCAAGAAGATCGTCGTCGAACAACTTGGCGTGAAGGAAGATGAAGTCACGGAGAGCGCGTCGTTCGTGGATGATCTGGGCGCAGATTCGCTGGACACCGTCGAGTTGGTGATGGCACTTGAGGAAGAGTTCGAAACCGAAATTCCCGATGAGGAAGCGGAAAAGATAACGACGGTCCAGCAGGCCGTCGACTACATCAAGGCGCACAGCGAAGCTTGATGTGACCGGCCAGTCCGGCGCGGGTCGCCGCGTGTGCAGTGTCATGTGGTCGTGTGTGCGAGCAGACTGCGCCAATTGGCGCAGTTTGTGTCTGCGCCGCCGGAAACGTTCGGTGGCGTATGGTTCCCGGGCGTGCACTGAAGGAAGAGGACGAGCATGAGCAAGCGACGTGTGGTAGTTACCGGCCTTGGCATGGTCAGCCCCGTGGGCAACGATGTGGCCACGGCGTGGGCCAACATCACCGCCGGGAACAGCGGTATCGGGGAAATCACGCACTTCGACGCCAGCGCCTATCCGACCCGCATATCGGGCGAAGTGCGCAACTTCGATCCCGAGCAGTACGTCCCGCGCAAGGACGTCAAGAAGATGGACCCGTTCATCTGCTACGGCATTGCCGCGGGACTCCAGGCGGTGGCGGATGCGGGGTTTGAAGTCACCGAACGCAATGCCGATCGCGTCGGCGCGGCCATCGGGGCGGGTATCGGCGGTCTGCATACGATCGAGCACACCGCCGTCGCACTCCATGAGCGCGGGCCACGCCGCATTTCACCCTTTTTCGTGCCCGCGTCCTTCGTCAACATGGTGTCCGGGCAGCTGTCGATCATGCTCGACCTGAAGGGACCGAACATCGCTTGCGTCACGGCGTGCGCGACGGCCACGCACAACATCGGGCTGGCGATGCGCCTTATCCAGTATGGCGACGCCGACGCCATGCTGGCCGGTGGCGCCGAGTTTGCCACCACCGGGACGGCGGTAGGCGGGTTCTGCTCGGCCAAGGCCATGTCCACGCGCAACGACGAACCGCAGAAGGCCAGCCGTCCGTGGGATGCCGATCGCGATGGTTTCGTGCTGTCCGACGGAGCCGGCATCGTGCTGCTCGAGGAATACGAGTCGGCCAAGGCGCGCGGTGCGAACATCCTCGCCGAGTTGGTCGGTTTCGGCATGAGCGGCGACG
>CAYOEF010000014.1:13396-24868 GCA_964402805.1 uncultured Rhodanobacteraceae bacterium
CACATGACGGCACCCAGCCCGGGCGGGGATGGCGCGGCCCGCTGCATGCAGCATGCACTGGACGATGCCGGTGTCGCGCCGACCGAGGTCGGATACATAAATGCCCATGGAACCTCCACACTGGCGGGCGACCTGGCGGAGGTGGATGCCGCCAAACGCGTTTTCGGCGATCACGCGCGCAAGCTCATGATCAGTTCCACCAAATCCATGACCGGCCATCTCCTGGGTGCGGCCGGTGGCGTGGAGGCCATATTTTCGATACTCGCGCTGCGCAACAACGTGATTCCGCCCACCATCAACCTCGACCACCCGGGCGAAGGCTGTGACCTCGATTTCGTGCCGCATACCGCGCGTGATGCCAGGGTCGACGTCGTGGTCTCCAACTCCTTCGGTTTCGGCGGTACCAACGGCACGCTGGTTTTTCGCCGCGCCTGAGCCCTGACGGCGCCGTGCACATGCCGCCTGGGGAGGCCACCCCGGTTGCCTCGGTCGTTCTTCGCAGGCTGCCCGGCCGGACCGACCTGCTGGTCCTGGCATCCGCCTTGCCCGAACGCTACCCATGCCTGCTGGAAAGTGTGGCGGGGGGTCAATCGGGTGCGCGCTGGGACATGCTGTTGGCAACCTCGGGCCACCATTTGTGCCTGCGTGCCGACGGCACTCTGGTGCGCGATGGCGCAGCCACGGCGTCAACCGGATTCCTCGATGCGCTGGATGCCGCCTGGCAGGCCGAACGCGTACCACCCATGCCGCATGCGTTGCCGTTCCACGGCGGATGGGCCCTGTTCGTGAGCTATGAACTGGCCGCGCAGATCGAACCGCGCCTGCACCTGCCGGTTTGCGTGGATGAAACGCCCATGGCAATGGCGTGGCGCTGCCCGGCGGCAATTCTTTACGACCACCGCGCGAATTGCACGTGGCTTGTCGCCGAGGACAGCCACGCGGACATGCTGGACAGGATGCAACGGGATCTTGCGCGGCAACGCCTGCCGCTGGCCACGCTGCCGCCCGTCGTGGCGCTTGACGAGGATGATCCGCAGCGGTTCGTCGATGCCGTGGCCGCCGCCCACGAACATATCGTGTGCGGGAATATCTTCCAGGCCAACCTGTCGCGCGCATGGCAGGCGCATTTCGCAATCCCGCCGCAACCAGCCGCGCTTTACGCGGCCCTGCGGGACGCCAACCCGGCACCGTTTGCCGGCTTGTGGCAACAACCGGGCTGGTCCATTGCCAGTTCGTCGCCCGAACGGCTGGTGAGTGTTCGTACCGGCCGCGTGGAAACCCGGCCCATTGCCGGAACGCGTCCACGGCATGGCGATGATGACGACACGGCGCGGAAACGGGAACTGGTCGTCGACCCCAAGGAGTGCGCCGAACACATCATGCTCGTCGACCTCGAACGCAACGACCTGGGGCGCGTTTGCCGGCCGGGAACCGTCCACGTGGACGAGCTGATGGCGGTGGAGACCTACACTCACGTCCACCACCTGGTTTCCACGGTCAGTGGCCGCCTGCGCGACGGAGTCACGCCCGGCCAGGTCATCGCGGCCACCTTTCCTGGCGGGACCATTACCGGCTGCCCCAAGGTGCGTTGCATGCAGATCGTCGCCGAGCTGGAGCGGGAGGGGCGTGGCGTCTATACAGGCAGCATGGGTTATCTTGATCGCCGTGGCGACCTCGACCTCAACATCCTCATTCGCAGCATGGTGTTGACCAGACATGGCGTTCGCTTCCGCGCCGGTGCCGGCATCGTCGCCGATTCGGTGGCATCGCGTGAACTCGAGGAAACCCGCGCCAAGGCCCGCGGCCTGGTACGCGCATTGGAGGCGCCACATGGTGGCACGCGTACGCGTCAACGGTAGCGCGCAATCCACGGTGTCGGTGGCGGATCGTGGCCTGTGTTACGGGGATGGCCTGTTCGAAACGATATGGTGGCATCATGGGCACGCCCCACTGTGGCCGCGTCACGTGGCGCGCCTCGCGGAAGGCTGCCGGCGGCTGGGCATGCCCGCGCCGGATCGGGACATGTTGTGGCGGGAAGTGCTGGCCGTCGCGGACGACCTCGATCGGGCCGTCGTGCGCGTGACGTGCACGCGCGGCAGCGGACCGCGTGGATATCGCATGCCGTCTGCGACGCGGCCGACGTACATCGTCAGCGCGGCTCCGATACCGCATCCACCACGTAGTGACTACGATGACGGCGTCGTCCTGCGCTGGTGCGCGACGCGGTGGGGAACACAGCCGGCCCTGGCGGGTCTCAAGCACCTCAATCGCCTCGAACAGGTATTGGCGCGCAGTGAATGGCAGGACGACAACGTGGACGAAGGCCTGATGCTCGACGTGGACGATCGCGTGATCAGCGCAACGGCGGCCAACGTTTTCGTGGTCCATGACGGCCACCTGCATACGCCGGCCCTGCAACGGTGCGGCGTGGCCGGCACGGCGCGTGCCGAGGTGCTTGCGCATCATCCCGACGCCCTGATTGACACCTTGACCGCCGCCGCCCTGTACGCCGCCGATGAAGTGTTCCTGACGTCCGCCGTGCGCGGCATCGTTCCCGTGCGGTCACTCGCGGGGCACCAATGGGCCGTCGGTCCCGTCACGCGCACCCTGCAATCGTCGTGGCGACGTGCCGGCCTGCCGCCGCAGGTGGATGCATGATGCGCATGCGAAAACGCATCGTGTGGGGATCGCTGCTGGCGCTGGTGGCAATCGCCGTCATTGTGGCGGGCAGTGTCGAATGGCATGCCTATCGGCAGTTCGTCGAGGCGCCATTGGCCACCCATGGCCAGGGCCAGACAATCGACATCAAGCGTGGCACCAGTTTCGATGCGATCGTGAATACCTTGCGTTCACGCCGCCTGAGTAGCGCGCCGGCCCTGTACTGGCGCCTGCTGGCGTGGCAACTGGGCGTGGTCAAATCACTCGATGCCGGCGAATATGCCCTCAAGCCAGGCATGACGCCGCGCGACTTGCTGCTGGCCATGGCGGAAGGGAAGGTCGTGCAATACGACTTCACCATTGTGGATGGTTGGACTTTCAAGGAGTTGCGTCAAGCATTGGCCAAAGCACCCAAACTCGTGCATGCCAGCACCGACCTCGATGGCGAGCAGGTGATGCAACGCATCGGTGCAGGCGAACGAAGCCCGGAAGGCTGGTTCCTGCCCGAGACCTATGCGTACGTGAAGGGCGATACCGACCTCAGCGTCCTCAAGCGCGCCTGGCAGGCCATGCAAACGCTGTTGTCGGCCCAATGGCCCAAGCGTGACCCGGACGTGCCCTTGCAGTCGCCCTACCAGGCACTGATCCTCGCCTCCATCGTGGAAAAGGAAACGGCGCGTGCCGACGAGCGTCCCCGCATTGCCGGGGTGTTCACGCGCCGGCTCAAGATCGGGATGCCGCTGCAGACCGACCCGGCCGTGATCTACGGCATGGGCGACAAATACCATGGCGACATCACCACGAAGGCACTGCATACCGATACGCCCTACAACACCTACCTGCACAAGGGACTTCCGCCAACGCCGATCGCCATGCCGGGAAAGGCCGCTTTGCTTGCGGTGCTGCATCCGGCACCGGGCAAGGCGCTGTACTTCGTGGCACGTGGCGACGGTACCGGCCGGCACGTGTTTTCCGCTACGCTGGCCGAACACGATCGTGCGGTCGCGTGCTACCAGTTGAAGCGGTGCAAATGATGACCAAGGGCCTGTTCATCACCATCGAGGGAGGCGAGGGCGCCGGCAAGAGCACCCTTGCCGCCGGACTCAAGGCGCATCTCGAAACGCGCGGCGTGGATCCGCTGCTGACCCGTGAACCGGGCGGTACGGGGCTCGGTGAGCAGGTGCGTGCGTTGGTGCTCGGCACCGCGGGCGACGTGTGTGCGCAGGCCGAACTGCTGCTTCTGTTTGCGGCGCGCGCGCAACTGGTGCACGACGTGATTGGTCCCGCCATCGAAGCCGGCCGGTGCGTGCTGTGCGACCGCTTCGTCGACGCCAGCCATGCCTACCAGGGCGGTGGACGGGGTCTGCCCGGGAGCATGATCGACACGCTCGCCAAGTGGACGGTCGGCGACTTGCGGCCAAACCTGACGCTGTTGCTGGACGTCCCCGTGGACGTGGGTCGCCAGCGTATCGCCGGACGCGCGCACGGCGATCGCATCGAGGACCAGGCGCAACCGTTTTTCGAGCGCGTGCGCCGGGCGTATCACGCAAGGGCCGCATCGGAGCCGGACCGTTTTTGCGTCATCGATGCCAGTCTCGATGCGGCCGAGGTGTTGCGTCGTGCCGTGACGGCCGTGGATGCGCGACTGGACGTGTGGCGGCGATGACGACGCCTGCACCATCCTGGCACCAGGCTGCCTGGGAGCGTCTGCGCCACCGGCGCGAGGGCGGGACCATGCCCCATGCTCTGTTGCTCGCCGGTCCCGCCGGCCTTGGCAAACGGGCTTTTGCCGAACGACTGGCCAGGGCCTTGTTGTGCGATTGCAACGTCGAAGGTGATGCCTGCGGCACCTGTCGCACCTGCAAGCTGCTCGAGGCGGGAACCCATCCGGACGCCGTGCACGTCACCTTCGGGCTTACCAAGACGGGCAAGTCGCGCAAGGAGATCACGGTCGACCAGATCCGCGACCTTGCCGCCGCCCTGGGCATGTCCAGCCAGTTCGGTGGCTGGAAGGTCGTCGTCATCGACCCGGCGGACGCCATGAATGCGTCGGCCGCCAACGCCTTGTTGAAGACGCTCGAAGAACCGGCCGGCAGCGCGCTTGTGATACTGGTTGCCGATGCGCCGTGGCGTTTGCCGGCAACCATCCGCAGCCGTTGCCAACGCGTCGATTTCCACTTGCCGGCGCGGTCCGAAGCCATGACCTGGCTGCGCGAGGCGGGTGTCGACAACCCCGATGTTGCCCTTGACGCGGCCGCGGGCAACCCTGGCCTGGCGCGTGCCTGGTCCACACAGGGGCTGCTCGAAGAACGCGAGACGGTGCGCTCGGAACTGGTTGCCCTTGCAGGGCACGCGCAGCCCTTGGCCACCGTCATGCAACGGTGGTCGGGTGACGAGAGCCTGGCGCAACGTCTGTGGTTTGCCGCGCAGATGGCGGCCATGGACATGCGCGCGCGGGCCGTGCATGCCCCCGAATTGCTGGGCAGCCACATGGATGACGAAGCGCTGGCCGATTGGTTCGGGCGCGTCAATGGCGCCCGCGAGGCCCTGCGCGGACCGCTGCGGCCGGATCTGGTCGTGGTGGACGTGCTGTCGCGTTGGCGCTGAAACTGGCGCCGTGGGCCGGTGTCCCGAGGGCACGGCGCCGGGCCATGCGTGGATCCATCATCCCGCCACTCCTGCACACTTGCGCACACCCGCGCCATGAAGCGCTGGCGTCCCGCCGGCAGGCGTACGGCTCGTCGCTGATGGTGAAGCCCCACGGCAACTTGACCATTGCCGCGCCGCGCGTCAAGCTCGCGGGATCGGAAATACTGGGGGGTTGGCACAATGGGTGAATCGGCAAAGCAGGGTCTTCTGCAGGTACGAATCGGGGACAAGGCGGCGCTGTACAACGCCTACATGGGCTATCTCAATCATGGCGGCCTGTTCGTGCCGACCACCGAGCGCTACAGCCTGGGCGATGATGTCGTGCTGCTGGTGACCCTGGAGGAAGAAGGCGAGCGCCTGTCGGTGGCCGGGAAGGTCGCATGGATCACGCCGGCCGATGCCGGCAATCGAACGCAGGGCGTCGGCGTCCATTTCAACGAAACGGGTGGTGACGGCGAGGCCGCACGCACCAAGATCGAGGCCATCCTCGGAGGCATGCTCGGCTCGAGTCGCCGCACGCACACGATGTGATGCGCCTGCATGCCGACCGCAGGCGGTGACACGTTGTCGCGCCTGCCGGTTTCCGGGCGGCCAGCGCCGTGCGCTTGCCTACAATTGGCCGATGCGCCATTCATTGCCTTCCTGCTGGACGCTCTGCATCGTCGGCGTCCTGTGTGCCCTTGCGTCCGGTACGTCCCTGGCGGGCGTTGCCAATGCCCCGCCGGATACCATGGCGCAACGTTTGCTGGCCTGTACGAGTTGTCATGGGAAAGACGGCGCCGGGTCGCCGCATGACCCCGGGGTTCCGAGTCTGGCTGGAAAACCGGCAGGGTACCTGCTGCAGCAGCTGGTCTACTTCCGCACCGGGCAGCGGCATTACCCGCCCATGGAGTACGTCACGCGGCAGCTGAGTCCGCAGTACATGCGCCAGATCGCGGACTATTTCTCGCAACAGGACGTGCCTGTCCACGCGGGCACCGCGCCGGCGTTGCCGGCGGCCGTCCTCGCCCGCGGCAAGCAACTGGTCGATCACGGGGATCCGTCGCTGGGGGTGCCGTCGTGCAAGCAGTGCCATGGGGATCGTCTTACCGGCGTCAAACCCATGGTGCCGGGCCTGGCGGGATTGTCCTACGACTACATCCGCGCGCAGTTGCAGCTCTGGCGCAGCCACAAGCGCGGGGCCGGTGGCACCTTTTGCATGGGCGTGGTGGCCAATCGCCTGCGCGGGGACGATGTCGATGCGGTGGCGGGCTGGGTGGCGAGTCGCCCGGTACCGAAAGACATGAGTCCGGTCGCTTCACGGGCGGATGCGGCACCCCTGCCGGGCTGGTGCGTGCTGGGCAAGGGCCGGGGTGCGTCATGATGGGCAGGCGTCCATGCATGACGAAGGGACTACTCGTCGCAAGCGTGATGGCCATGGGCCTGTGGATCGGCGCCGCTCCGGCAATCGCCGCACCCGCCGCGGCCACGGATGCCGGCGCCCGGGCGCGGCTCGACGATCCTGCCCTGGTTGCACGCGGCAAGTACCTTGCCACGATCGGGGATTGCAGGACGTGCCATACCGTTCGTGGCGGGCCGGCGTTCGCGGGCGGTCGCGAACTGCCGACGCCGTTTGGGACGGTGCCTGCACCGAACATCACGCCGGATCCGGAAACGGGCATCGGCAAATGGACCTTCGATGATTTCTGGAGCGCCTTGCACAACGGTGTGGCACCAGGTGGCAAACTGCTGTATCCGGCGTTTCCATTCACCTCGTACACGCACGTGACGCGCAAGGATGCGTACGCGATCTTTGCCTACCTGAAGTCCGTGCCGGCAGTGGCGAAGGCCAATGCGAGCCCGGACCTGCGGTTTCCCTATGACATCCGCAGCGGCATGCTGCTGTGGCGCAGTCTGCACTTCAAGGAAGGGGTATACCAGCCCGACGCCGGCAAGTCCGCGCAGTGGAATCGCGGCGCGTATCTTGTCCAGGGCCTGGGCCATTGCAACGAGTGCCACACCACGCGCGGTGCGCTCGGCGGGACCAGGCCGAACCAGTTTCTCGCCGGAGGCATGATTCCCGCGCAGGACTGGTACGCGCCCAGCCTGAGCACGAAGCCGGGTGGCGGCCTGGCCGGGTGGCGTCGCGAGGACATCGTCCAGCTGATCAAGACCGGTCAATCGTCGCGCGGCGCCGTATTCGGCCCCATGGCCGAGGTGGTGCGCCGCAGCACGCAGCACCTAACCGACGCCGATGTGCAGGCGATTGCCGTGTACCTGCAATCGCTGCCGGCCCCGGCGGCTTCCGATGGCGCCAACGTCGCGCGTGCGTCGGACTACGAAGCGGGTAGCCGGCTGTACGCAAAGCAGTGCGAGGCTTGCCACGGCAGCGATGGCGCGGGGGTGGAGGGTGTCTATCCGCCGCTGGATGCGAACGGCGCCATTACCGGACCGACGGGCGCCAATGCCATCCGCAGCGTGTTGCTGGGTGGTTTTCCGCCAGCCACGGCCGGAAACCCGCGGCCCTATTCGATGCCACCATTCGCGTCCCGGTTGAGTGATGCCGAGGTCGCCGCCGTCGTCAACTACGTCCGGCAGTCCTGGTCCAACCGGGCTCCCGGCGTGCAAGCGGACGACGTCCAGAAATACCGCTTTGCACCGGTGTACTGATTCACGCACCGGTTTTGGCTGCCATGGCAGGCTACACACGACGTGCATCGACCGATCGTGCGAACATGGGCAGGCGGGGGCGACGGCGCATGACGGTTGGTGTACGCCATCGCCACGGCCGTATCCATCGTCCATTCGTGCAGTCATGCCAATCGATACATCAACCCGATACGACGCACACGGTACGTATCCGCGTGCCGCCTCTGTCGATGCCATCCGTCACAATCTTGCTGCCGTACGCTCGCGCATCGAGGCGGCATGCGCGCGTGCCGGGCGTGATCCGGCAGGCGTGCGCCTGTTGCCGGTCAGCAAGACCGTGGAGGATGCGCGGATACGCATGGCCCATGCCGCGGGCTGTCGCATGCTCGGCGAAAACAAGGTGCAGGAGGCGCGCCGCAAGTGGGAAGCGATGCACGACCTGGATGGACTGCAGTGGTCGATCATCGGCCACCTGCAAACCAACAAGGCCAAGCACGTGGCGCACTTTGCCAGCGAATTCCAGGCCCTGGACAGCATGCACGTGGCCGAGGCGCTGGACCGGCGCCTCCAGCATGAGGGGCGCTCGCTGGACGTGTTCGTCCAGGTCAACACCTCCGGCGAAGCGAGCAAGTACGGACTGGCACCCGATGCCGTGCCGGGCTTCATGCAATCCCTGCCGGCGTTTTCCGCGTTGCGCGTGCGCGGCTTGATGACGCTCGCCATGTTCACCCCCGATGCCGCGCGCGTGCGGCGGTGCTTTGCCGCCCTGCGCCAGCTTCGTGACCGCTTGCGCCAGACCGTACCCGACGGGGTGGCGCTCGCCGAGCTTTCCATGGGCATGTCCGGTGATTTCGAGATCGCCGTGGAGGAGGGCGCCACCGTGGTCCGGGTAGGGCAGGCCATCTTCGGCGCGCGTGCGCTGCCCGACAGCTACTATTGGCCGCAATGAGTCAGTCTGGCGCGACCCACTCTGAGCGCAGGGATATCCCGGCGCGTTGCAGCATGGTATCGATCATCGCGCTGCGCGGCACCGGTGCGGGTACCCGCTTGCTGACGTTGTGCCGCGCCAGCGACTACCTGAATGGCGTGTGGAGTTACGTCGCCGGGCATGTGGAAGTTGGCGAAAGCGGCTGGCAGGCTGCACGGCGCGAACTTGCCGAGGAAACAGGGCTGGTCCCGCAGTTGCTGTATGCGACCAGTTTCTGCGAGCAGTTCTACAACGCGGCCAATGACTGCGTGGAACTGGTGCCGGCCTTCGTGGCCCGGGTAGCGGACTCCGACGAGGACCTGGTACGCCTCAATCCCGAGCACTCCGCGTGGCGCTGGGTGTCGTTCGACGAAGCGCGTTCGTTGTTCCCGTTCGGCAGCCAACGTGATCTCCTGGCGCACGTCGAGCGAGAGTTCGTCGAGCGGGCCCCTTCGCCGTGGCTGCGCGTGGCCGGGGCCGGCTCTGTCGGGCCGTAAGTTGCAAGCGGGGCCTGAAACGTCCTGGTCGCTGCGGCCCGTGACCGGATACCCGCCGGATCGGCCCGATACCGACCAGTGGAGACGGGACGTTTACGATGATGCCCATCTCGCGGCACGGCATACGCCAACGGTTGTTGTACGATGGCGCGCTTGGCGCGATGCGCATCCTGCGGTACGCTGCCCTGCCATGCGTGATGATGCCTCGCGGCGATTCAATGGACGACAACCGGTATGCCTGACAGCTATGATCCACGGGCGGTGGAGAGCGCCGCGCAACGTTTCTGGAATGCGACGCATGCATTCGAGGTGACGGAGGATTCCCCGAAGCCGCCGTTCTATTGCCTGTCGATGCTGCCGTATCCGTCCGGCGCGTTGCACATGGGCCACGTGCGCAACTACACCATCGGCGACGTCATCAGCCGTTTCCAGCGCATGCAGGGCCGCAACGTGTTGCAACCCATGGGCTGGGACGCATTCGGTCTGCCGGCGGAAAACGCCGCCATCAAGCATCGCACGGCACCCGCCAAGTGGACGTACGCCAACATCGAGCACATGCGCCACCAGTTCGAGGCGATGGGTTTCGCCTATGACTGGTCGCGCGAATTCGCCACCTGCAAGCCCGATTACTACGTGCACGAGCAGCGCATGTTCGTGCGCCTGTTCCGCAAGGGCCTGGCCTATCGCAAGAACGCGGTGGTCAACTGGGATCCGGTGGACCAGACCGTGCTCGCCAACGAACAGGTGATCGACGGCCGCGGCTGGCGTACCGGCGCGGTCGTGCAAAAACGCGAAATCCCGCAGTGGTTCCTGAAAATCACCGATTACGCGCAGGAACTGCTCGACGGCCTTGACGCACTGCCCGGCTGGCCCGACTCCGTCAAGACGATGCAGCGCCACTGGCTGGGACGTTCCGAGGGTCTGGAAATCCGTTTCGACGTGGAGGGCGACGCGCCGTTGACCGTGTTCACGACGCGCCCGGATACGCTCATGGGCGTGACCTACATGGCGATTGCCGCGGAACATCCGCTGGCGCTGAAGGCCGCGCAGGACAACCCGGAACTGGCCGATTTCCTGGAAAGCTGCCGCAGTGGCGGGGTCTCGGAAGAAACCATCGAGACACAGGAAAAGAATGGCATGCCGACCGGGCTGCATGCGCTTCATCCGGTGACCGGCGAACGGCTGCCGATCTGGGCGGCCAACTTCGTGCTCATGGGTTATGGCACCGGTGCGGTCATGTGCGTGCCGGGGCACGACAAGCGTGACCGGGAGTTTGCCGCGCGCTATGACCTGCCGGTCAAGATGGTCGTGGTCGACCGCCGCGTCATCGATTCCAAACGCGCGCGCGGCCAGGACGTCGCGGGCGGGGTCCTGTCCGATCCCATGCACACGGCCTTGCATGGTGGAAAGTCCTATATGTACGACACCAGTGCGGCCGTGCGCGTGATCGAGGAGTTCCGCAACCGCATCCGCGACGTCGAGGCGTTTACCGAACATGGCACACTGGTCAATTCCGGACCATTCGACGGCATGGATTTTGACGAGGCGTTTGCAGCGGTTGCCGATTACCTGGCGCAAAACGGCAAGGGCGAACGCAAGGTCAACTGGCGTCTGCGCGATTGGGGTGTGAGCCGCCAGCGCTACTGGGGCTGTCCGATTCCGATCATTTACTGCGATGATTGCGGCGCGGTGCCGGTGCCCGACGAGCAGTTGCCTGTCGTGTTGCCCGAAGACGTGGCCTTCAGTGGCGTCAAGTCACCCATCAAGGCGGACCCCGCGTGGCGCAGGACAACCTGCCCGCAATGCGGCAAGCCGGCGGAGCGCGAAACCGACACCTTCGACACCTTCAGGGAGTCGAGCTGGTATTACGCGCGTTACACCTGCCCGGGCGCGGACACGCAGGTCGATGCCCGTGCCAACTACTGGCTGCCGGTCAACCAGTACATCGGCGGCATCGAGCACGCGATCCTGCATCTTCTGTATTTCCGCTTCTACCACAAGCTCTTGCGTGACGAGGGCCTGGTCGACAGCGACGAGCCGGTGCGCAACCTGCTGTGCCAGGGCATGGTGATC
>CAYOEF010000015.1:0-23884 GCA_964402805.1 uncultured Rhodanobacteraceae bacterium
AAAAAGAAGCTTCTGGAAAAACAAAAGGAAGGCAAGAAGCGCATGAAGCGGGTGGGGCGCGTGGACATCCCGCAGGAGGCTTTTCTTGCCGTGCTGAGGGTGGACAAGTGAAGCGTGGACGCCCTTTGGCCCGGCATGCGCCATCGGCCGACTGAACTCCCCTGGATCGCAAGGACATCCGATGGAATTTGGATTTGCTGCACTGTTGTTGGGCCTGACCATCCTTTTCGGGCTGGTATGGGCATTGGACCGGCTGTTTTTTCGCCGCCGGCGCGTGCAACGCGCCAAGCTCGACGGCGGCAAGCCTCGCGATCCCTGGCCGGTGGACTGGGCGCGTTCCCTGTTCCCGGTGCTGTTGGCGGTGCTGCTGTTGCGTTCGTTCGTCGCCGAGCCCTTCCGCATTCCGTCGGGATCCATGATGCCGACGCTCAACGTCGGCGATTTCATCCTCGTCAACAAGTTCGCCTATGGCTTGCGCCTGCCCGTGTTCCACAACGAGATCCTCGACCTGGGCGAGCCACAGCGTGGCGACATCGTGGTCTTTCGCCCGCCCTGGAAACCGGACCAGGACTGGATCAAGCGCGTGGTGGGCGTACCCGGTGACCGCGTCGTCGTCCAGGGCGAGCACGTGTGGGTGAACGGAAAACTGGTCAAGACCGAGCCGATCGGTCCCTACCAGGGTGACGCGGACAAGCGCGAGCAGCGCTATGTCATGCGCCACGGCGGTATCCTGTTGCGCGAGCACCTGGGGGGCATCACGCACAAGATCATCGAAATGCCCTCGATCAACGTCGCGCCGAGCGTGCCCAATGCCGTCAATCCGGAAATCGTTCCAGCCGGGTGTTATTTCGTCATGGGTGACAATCGCGACAACAGCGAGGACAGTCGTTACGAGGGATGTGTTCCGGAAAAGGACATGGTGGGCAAGGCGTTTTTCATCTGGTTCAGCTTGTCCTCGTGGTCGCGTATCGGCACTATTTTGCATTGAGCCGGAGCGGCGGTACATTGGGGCGTTGCGGAGGGGAAAAGCATGCGTTCAAGACAAACCGGGTTGACGCTGGTCGCGTTCATCATCATCCTGATCGTCGTTGGTTTTTTTGTCTACATGGGCATGAAGCTGGTGCCGCCTTACATCGACTATTACGACGTATCCAAGGCGGTCGACGAAATCCAGGCGGAGAACGTGAACGGCAAGTCACAGGCCGAGGTTCTCAAGGACTTCATGTTCAAGCTGGATTTCCAATATGCCAGCGATATCGTGACGCCGCAGGACATCGACTTCAAACGGGCCGACGGCGGTACGATCATGACCGTCGCCTACGATCAACAGGTCCACTTTGTCTACAACATCGACTTCCTGCTGCATTTCAAGAAGAGCGTGCAACTGCATGGCAACGTGTTTTGACCCGCGGCCGGGCTGCCGGCATGGCGGGCATGCGTTCCGGAAGAGGGCGTGCGGGACTGCAACGTGACGTTGAAGCTTGACCACGCATTTCGGGACGCGCGCCTGCTCGACCTGGCCATGACCCATCGCAGCGCCGGCCGGCCCAACAACGAGCGCATGGAGTTCCTTGGCGATTCGCTGGTCAACATGCTGGTCGCCGAGCTGCTTTACGAGGCCCATCCGCATGCGAGCGAGGGCGAGTTGTCGCGGCTGCGTGCCCAATTGGTCAATGGACATGCCCTGGCTGCCATCGCGCGGGAGATCGATCTCGGCCCGCACCTCAACATGGGTCCGGGCGAGCTCAAGAGTGGCGGTTATCGGCGTGAATCGATCCTGGCCGACGCCTTCGAGGCCACCCTGGCGGCGGTTTATCTCGATGGTGGTTTCCCGGCATGCCGTCGTGTCGTGCGCCAGTTGTTCACCGAGCGCGTATCGGCCATCCCGCGTTCGCGCAAGGATGCCAAGACGCGCCTGCAGGAATGGCTCCAGGCGCGGCACCTGGCCCTTCCCGAATACGCGCTGATCGACAGCCGCGGCGAGGACCACGCCAAGCTGTTCGACGTGGTGTGTCGCGTCGCCGAGCCGCGCGAGATCCGCATCCAGGGCCAGGGCAGCAGCCTGCGTGCCGCGGAACAAAAGGCGGCCGAGCAGATGCTCGAAGCGTTGGAGAAGGGTGCCGCGTAGTGGAAGGCCATGTCGCGGACAGCGCGGACACATTCCGTTGCGGACTGGCGGCCCTCGTGGGGCGCCCCAACGTCGGCAAATCGACGCTGCTTAACGCGTTGATCGGGTTTCGCCTCAGCATCACCAGCCCGCGCCCGCAAACGACGCGTCATCGCATTCTTGGCATATCCACCACGGACCAGGGCCAGATCCTTTACGTCGACACCCCCGGCCTGCACCATGCCGCCGGGCGCGCCATCAATCGCAGCCTCAATCGCGCCGCGCGTTCGGCGATCGCCGAAGTGGACGTGATCGTCCAATTGATCGAGGCCGGGCACTGGCTGGCGGGCGACGAGGCCGTGTATGCCGCCGTCGCGGAGCGCGACGTACCGCGCGTGCTCGCCATCAACAAGACCGATCGCATCCGCGACAAGTCGACGTTGCTGCCGTTCGTGGAAGGTGTCGCCGGCGGGCACCGCTTCGACGAGGTCTTTTACGTCAGCGCCAGGCGCCGTACCGGCCTCGAGCCGTTGCGCGAGGGCATCATCTCGCGCCTGCCGCGGCAGGCGGCGCTTTTTGGTCCCGACGAGGTCACGGACCGCAGCGAGCGTTTCCTCGCCGCCGAGATGATCCGCGAGCAGCTGATGCGCCGCCTCGACCAGGAATTGCCCTATGCCACCACGGTCGTCATAGAAAAGTTCGACGATCGCGCCGACGGCGTGGCCGAGATCCACGCCGTGATCTGGGTGGAACGCAAGGGGCAGAAAGCCATCGTGATCGGGCGGGGCGGCGAGGGCCTGAAGGCCATCGGTACCAACGCGCGGCAGGTGATGGAACGCACTTTTGGCCGGCGCGTGTTCCTGCGCCTTTGGGTCAAGGTGCGCGAAGGCTGGGTGGATGACGAGGCCGCGTTGAAACGCTTTGGCTACACGGATTGACCGCTCGACCCAGACGATGCGGATCCGTGCCCGCGCAGGTGATTGATCCATGCATGTCCAGCAACAACCGTGCTACATCCTGCATGCGCGTGCGTGGCGTGAGACCTCCCTCCTGCTCGAGTGCCTGACCCGCGACCATGGGCGCATCGGCATGGTGGCCCGCGGCGCGCGCAAGGCCGGGACCCGCGTGTCGCAATCCCTGCTGCAGCCCTTCCAATGCCTGGGTGTGAGCTTCGTGCTGCGCGGGGAACTGGCTACGCTCCGCAACGCCGAGCCCGCGCCTGCCACGGCCACGCTGAAGGGTCCCGCGCTGCTGGCCGCGCTGTATGCCAATGAACTCATCGTGCGCCTGACGGCCCGCCAGGATCCCTATCCGGGATTGTTCGCCGACTATGCGCGCACACTCGATCGCCTTGCCAGGGAACCGCAGGCGGCGTGGGCGCTGCGCCGCTTTGAACGGGATTTGTTTGGCCACTTGGGTTATGCGTTGCAGTTGCGCTGCGATGCCGACAGCGGCGAGCCGCTGCTTGCGGACGTCCAATATCGCTACGTTCCCGGCCACGGCCCCGTGCGCGTGACGGACGGCACCGTGGGCGGAGCGGGCCTCGTGACGGGAGCGGATTTGCTGGCGCTCGCGGATGACCACATGCCCGGCCACGACGGGATGCGGCGCCTGCGGCGCTTGTCGCGCGGCCTCCTCCTGCATCACCTGGGTGGCGTGCCATTGCGCTCGTGGCGGGTGCTGGGCGGGCTGCCCGGGGCGAAGCCGCGCTAGGGTCGCGTCGTCATTTCCCCGACATTGCATCCGGGTTTGGCACAATACGTCGACGTACACCACCGGCCAACCCGTTCCATGTCCTATCAGCCCGGCAAACGCGTGATGGTGTCCAGCCTCCTCGTTTGCTTGTGGCTGGCGTGCTGCCTGCCCGCGCGCGCGGCGCTGGAACTGTCCATCCAGCGTATCGCCACACCGGCCGTGACACTCGCGCGGGTACATCTTGCCCTGGAGAATTCCGCCTCCGGCCAGGTGCAACTCTCGCTCACGGTCGGACAGCTGGACATGCCGGGTGCCGGCCTGCAGAAGGTCGGCGTGACGCTTGACGGGCATCTGACGCGCGATGGCGTGGAGCGTTGGCTGCTCGATGGAAACCTGGCGGTATCCGGCATGCCCGGCACGTTCCTGGAAGCCAGCAAGGTGCACATCGTCCTGGACGAAGGCGCCAACACACTGGACGTCGCGGTGGCCGACAAGACTACCCGCGTCAATGCCGCCTTGCCGCTCGACCAGCCTTCGCACATCCAGTTCAACATGCAGAAGCTCCCCCTGCGCTGGCTCGGCGGGCTGCTTCGCGGCGTGCTGCCGGGGCATGTCACGGGTGGCCAGTTGAGTGGCACGGTGGCGCTGGACATCGCGCCATACGACATCCGCAGTTCCGGCTATGTCACGCTTGCGAACGCGGCGTTTGACGCCAATGGCGGCAAGATTGCAGGCCGCGACCTGGGGGCCCACGGCCGTTTCACGTTCGACAGCGGCGCCGGCCTGCTGAGTGCCGATCTCACCCTGCATGGCGGCCAGGTGTTGCTGGGTACCTTTTTCGCGGCATTGCCGGCGCATGACGTGCATCTGGCCGTGAACGCACTGTCCCAGCAATATGCCATCGCCGTGCGCCAACTGCGTTTCACCGATCCCGGCGCCGTGCACCTGGTGGGCGCCCTGGTGATCGGCAACGACGGACGCATCCGCAATGTCCACCTGGACCGGTTTCATGCCGATTTGCCGGCTGCTTACCAGCGCTACGGCAAGGTCTGGCTGGCAACGCTCGGCTTCCCGGACATGACCACCAGCGGCAGCATCGACGGCAACTTGTGGCTGGACTCGAACGGCGTACGTTCACTCAAGTTCGACGCGCAGGATGTGAACATTGCCAGCAAACGCCTGGGCGTGAAGGACCTGCACGGCGGACTCGACTGGCGGCGTGGCGAACCGCGGCCGGCGACTGAACTGGCCTGGGATGCGTTGCGTTACCAGCGCATTGCGCTGGGTCCCGCGCAGATCCACTGGCAAGGCCGGAAAGACGATGTGGCCATAACCGCACCGACAAGCATTCCGGTTCTGGGCGGCCAGCTCCGGTTGGCCAGGTTCCGGTGGGATCCGGATGCCGCGAAAGGGCAGCACCTCGATCTCTCGCTGGCGGCCACCGGGATAGACATTGCGCGCCTGGGCGCAGCGCTCGGATGGCCACGTTTCCCGGGGACCCTGGCCGCGTCCATCCCGGGGCTGCGCTATCGCGGCGATACCATCGAACTCGATGGCGGCCTGTCGCTCAACCTGTTCGGCGGTTTCATCGACGTCACGCGCCTGTCGCTCGAGCATCCCTTTGGAACCGCCCCCGTGCTGACCGGCGACATAACCCTGAGCCAGCTGGACCTGGGGGCGGTGACCAGCGTGTTCGATTTCGGCCAGATTACCGGGCGTCTCGATGGCCGCATCAACGGCCTGCGGCTGGTCAACTGGAAGCCGACCGCATTCCAGGCATCGTTGCGTACGTCAGGGGACGGCCGCATCAGCCAGCGAGCCGTGAAGAATCTCACCTCCGTGGGGGGCAGCGGGCTCGGCGCCGGCTTGCAGGGGGCTTTCATGAAACTGTTCGACAGCTTTGGCTACAGCCACATCGGCCTCAATTGCACGCTCAAGGGATCCGTATGCCACATGAGCGGGCTGCGCCCCGTCAAGGACGGCTTCGTCATCGTCGAGGGCCGCGGCCTCCCGCACCTGTCAGTCATCGGCCATCAGCATGACGTGAACTGGCCGACCCTGGTATCGCGACTCAAGGCTGCCATCGAAAGTGGTGGACCGGTGGTCAAATAGGTGTATCAATTGGGCCGTACCGGGGTGCGGACCGTCTCGACGCGAATCCGGTTTTGGCAATGCATGCAAGGCCTTGCCGGACAATGCGGGCATGACAGGTGCGCAAGGTACGCCAGATGTGTGATCATCTTCCATGTACCGCCGTTGACTACGTTGTTGGAGGGGTTCCATGCGCAAGAGTCTGCTGGGTGTGTTGATTGTGCTGGCGGCGGTACTTGCCGGTTGCGTCACCATCAACGTCTACTTCCCGAAGGCCGCGGCGGAACAGGCGGCGGATCAGTTCATCGGCTCGATCATCGACCAGGGCAAGCAGGGTTCGCAGGCGCAGAAGGGCCAGCCTGCCGCGCCGGCGTCCTCGCCGGACAAGGCCCAGGCCAAGCCCTTGTCCATGGTGCTGAACCTGCTGATACCGGCTGCGCACGCCGCCGACACCCTGAATCTCAAGGTGCATACCCCGAAGGTCGACGCCCTGCGGGCAAGCATGGTCCAACGCTACAAGAGCAGTTTGCATGCCCTGCTTGACGATGGTGCGGTCGGCTATACGCGCGACGGGCTCGTGGCAATTCGCAGTGCCACGGCCATACCGCTTTCCAAACGCGCGGTCGTAAACGGCGTGGTGGCCAATGAAAACCGCGACCGGCTTGCCCTGTACAAGGCCATCGCGGATGCCAACGGCCACCCGGAGTGGGCCGCGAGGATCCGCCAGATCTTTGCCGACTGGTGGATACGAAAGGCGCATGCCGGCTGGTACGTGCAGACCGACACCGGGGCGTGGCAAAAGAAGAAGTGACGGCGCGCCGGCGCCGGTACCCGGCCACGCTTTCGCCCGGCAGTTGGCAGGCAGATGAAAAAGACGATCCAGGTCGATGTCGACGTCACCGGCCTTGCCCACGATGGCCGCGGTGTCACGCATGTCAACGGCAAGGCCTTGTTCATCCATGGCGCCCTGCCGGGTGAAAAGGTGCGCGCGCGCGTACAGCGCAGGCATCGCCGCTTCGACGAAGGCGTGATCGACGAGATTTTCGCGACGTCGCCCGATCGGGTCGAACCGCGTTGTCCGCATGTGGACATCTGTGGCGGGTGTTCGCTGCAACACATGGCTGCCGATGCGCAAGTACGGGCAAAACAGCAGGTGCTCGCGGAAAACCTCGCACGCATCGGCAAGGTGGAGCCGCGCGCGTGGCTCGCGCCACTGGTCGGGCCGACCTGGGGCTATCGTCGTCGCGGCCGCCTGTCGGTGCGCCGGGTTTTCAAGAAGGACCGCGTCCTGGTTGGTTTCCGCGAGAAGGCCAACCCGCGTTACGTGGCCGACATCCGGCATTGCGACGTGGTCCATCCCCATCTTGGCGAGCGCATTGCGCTGCTTGGCGACATGCTCGACACGCTCGACGGCGCCGGCGACATCCCGCAGATCGAGTTCGCCTGCGGCGATGATTCGGTGGCACTGGTCGTACGCCATCTCGCGCCATTGACGCCCCGCGACCGCGACGTGCTGACGGCATTCGGGCATGACGAGGACTTTGCCATCTACCTGCAGCCGGGAGGCAACACCAGCGTGCACCCGCTGTGGCCGGAACATCCACGCCTGGCGTTTCGGCTCGATGGTGGCCAGCTTGAACTCGAATTCGAGCCGCTCGATTTCATCCAGGTCAACGGCGACATGAACGAGCGCATGCTGGTCCTGGCCCTGCGGCTGCTCGATCCAAAGCCGGGCGAGCGCATCCTTGACCTGTTCTGCGGCCTGGGCAATTTCACCTTGCCGCTGGCGCGCCGTTGTGCCGAGGTGGCGGGCGTGGAGGGTGAACATGCGCTGGTCGAGCGCGCCCGCATGAATGCAGCGCGAAATGACTTGGGTAACGCGCAATTCCACGTCGCCAACCTGTTCGAGGACCAGCACGAAAGTCCGTGGGCGCGCCAGTCGTGGGATGCGATCATGCTGGACCCGCCACGCGCCGGCGCCGACCGCGTGCTGGAATACCTGCCGCGCCCGGAAACCCGGCGCATCGTGTACGTCTCGTGCCACCCGGCGTCGCTGGCACGTGATGCGGGCATACTGGTGCGTGCGCACCATTTCCGCCTTGCGGCGACCGGGATCATGGACATGTTCCCGCATACGGCGCATGTTGAGTCGATCGCACTGTTCGAGCGCTGAGGAGAGGCCATCGGCCATGGGTATTGAAATCGAGCGCAAATTCCTGCTTGCCAGCGATGCGTGGCGCGCGCGGGCCGATGCCGGCACCCGGATGGTTCAGGGCTATCTCGTCGATGCGCGCGCCATCGCCCAGGGGCTTACGCAAAGCTCGGTGCGCGTGCGTGTCGAAGGCGACAAGGCGTGTCTCAACATCAAGTCAGCGCAAGCCGGTGTGTGCCGGCAGGAATACCAGTACCCGCTGCCGCTGGGCGAGGCCGTCGAGATACTGGAAACACTGTGCCGCGGACGTATCGAGAAAATCCGGTACTGCGTCGGCATTGGCCCGCATGTGTACGAAATCGACGAATTCCTGGGCGAGAACACGGGCCTCGTGGTGGCGGAAGTGGAGCTTTCGGCCGTCGACGAGGCGTTTGCGCGCCCGCCCTGGCTGGGGAAAGAAGTCAGCCATCTGGCACGCTACTACAACGTCCACCTGGTCACCCACCCGTGGTCGTCCTGGAGTCCCGGCGAGCGTGCTGGCGAAGAGGTCGTGTCGTGCTCCTGATCGGCTTGTCCGGTCTCGCGCTGCAGCCCGGCGAGCGGCGCTGGCTGGCCATGCCGCAGGTGAGTGGCGTGGTGCTTTTTGCGCGAAACTTTGCGTCCAGGCCCCAGTTGCAGGATCTGGTTGGCGAACTGCGCGCGGTGCGCGGTGATGGCGGCTTCATCGTTTGCGTCGACCAGGAAGGCGGGCCGGTGCAGCGTTTCCGCGACGGGTTCACGCGCCTGCCCGCGCTCGCGCGCCTGGGCGAGGTCTGGGATCGCGACCGCCAACTGGCCGTGGCCCTGGCCGAGGATCACGGTTGGCTGATGGCCAGTGAATTGCGCGCCGTCGACGTGGATCTCAGTTTTGCTCCGGTGCTCGACCTTGCGCGTGGCAACCGGGCCATCGGCGAGCGGGCGCTGCATGCGGATCCAGCGGCGGTATCCGAATTGGGCCAGGCCTACGTGCGCGGCATGCACCTGGCGGGCATGGCGGCGACCCTCAAGCACTTTCCGGGGCATGGGTCGGTCGTGGCCGACACCCATCTCGACACGGCAATCGATCCGCGCGACGCGAGCGAGCTGCGGAATGTCGACATGCGCCCTTTCCGGGAAGTGATGGGCAGTCACGCCGAGGCCATCATGATGGCGCACGTGGTCTATCCGACCGTCGATACCCTGCCAGCCGGCCAATCCACCCACTGGATCCGGGACATCCTGCGCAACCAGGCGGGTTTTCGCGGCGTCGTCATCAGTGACGACATCAGCATGACCGCCGCCGGTACCGCAGGCGACATTGCGGCCCGGGTCCGTGCCCATCACGATGCCGGTTGCGACCTGATCCTCGCCTGCCAACCGGATGCCGTGGCCCCGGCGCTGGCCGCCACCACCGGCATGCCGCCCTGTGATGGTGATGCGCTGGCGACCCTGCGCGGGATGGCCAGCGGCAATTGGGCGGCGCTCGTGGAAAATCCGCAGCATGGCGCATGCGCCCGCCGCATCGCGGCACTCGGCCTCCATGTTTGACGGACCATTGCAACAATCCCGGACCGGATGCCGGATACATGGAATGGATACGAGTGCAACAGGATCGTCACTAATTTTTCCGCAGTGCCAATTGCGTCTTGCAATTGGCACGAAAACGCGGTGATACTTCGCCGGTGCGGGGAACATGGCAAACTTGCTTGCGCATGCACGCACACACGTTTCATGCGAGGGTTACTTAATGCGTTTCGGTACAGTCAAATGGTTCAATGATGCCAAGGGCTTCGGATTTATCGCCCCTGAAGATGGTGGTGATGACGTCTTTGTGCATTATTCGGCAATCAATGCCACCGGGTTTCGCAGCCTCAAGGAAGGCCAGCGGGTAAGTTTCGAGGTGACCCAAGGGCCGAAAGGTGCGCAGGCGTCCGCCGTGGCCCCGGTAGAGTGAACGCCGTTTGAATCATGCAGGTCGAGGCCCGCGCCAAATGGCGCGGGCCTTTCGCTTTTGTCAGCCGCGCGATGGCAACAGCGATACAATCGCGTTCGTGGGTGTATCGTGCATGCGTCCACGTCGGTCCGACCTGCAAGGAGATTCCCATGGGCGCCATTTCCAAATTACGCGATCTCGACCAGAGCTTGTGGCTGGACAACATTACGCGTGACATGCTCGACGATGGCACCCTGAAGCGGCACATCGAAGCGTGGCAACTGACGGGGTTGACATCCAATCCCTCGATTTTTGCCAAGGCCATCACCGGCTCCGGCAGCTACGATGCGGGCATTCGGGAAAAGGCGGCCAGGGGCCTGGCTGGCGAACGACTTTTCATCGAGCTGGCCCTGGAGGACCTGCGTCGCGCGGCGGAATTGTTCGGGCCGGTCCATGCCCAAACGGACGGCGTGGACGGCTGGGTGTCGATGGAAGTGTCCCCCCTGCTGGCCGATCGGACCCAGGCCACCATCGATGCGGCCGCCGCCATTCACCGCCAGGCCAATTGCCGGAACCTCTTCGTGAAGATTCCCGGCACGCCTGAAGGCGTGCCGGCCATCGAGGAATCCATTTTTGCCGGCGTACCGATCAACGTAACGCTGCTTTTTTCGCGTGAGCAATACCAGGCCTGCGCCGAGGCGTACCTGCGTGGCCTCGAGCGGCGCATCGAATCCGGCCTGGCGCCGGACGTGGCTTCGGTGGCCTCGGTGTTCATCAGCCGCTGGGACGTGGCCGTACAAGACAAGGTGCCGCCCGAGCTCCACAACAAACTGGGCATTGCCATTGCCGGGCGTGTCTACCGCGCCTGGCTGGACGTGCTCGAGTCGGCACGCTGGAAGAAACTTGCCGACGCCGGCGCGAGGCCACAACGCCTGTTGTGGGCCAGCACCGGCACCAAGGATCCGGCCGCCTCCGACACGCTTTATCCCGAGGCGCTGGCGGCAGCCGGCACCATCAACACCTTGCCGGACAAGACACTTGCGGCGCTCGCGGATCACGGCAGAGTCACGGGTGCCATGCGCCATGATGCCGGTGAAGCCGAGGCCATGCTTGCGCGCTTCACCAAAGCCGGTGTCGACGTCGACGCGCTGGCAACGAAGCTGCAGGAGGATGGTGCCGAGGCTTTCGTGAAGTCGTGGGAGGCGTTGCTGGAACGCATCAAGGAGCAAAGCCACGCGTTGAGCCACGCCTCCTCTTGAGTACGTGCCGCCCAGGCTCCTTATGTCTCGATTCTCGCTCACGTGTGATCGAGAATTACCGACCGATCATCGGTAGGGACGGGGTGACGCCCACAGACTCCTTTGGCTTCGAGCCAGATCCCTAGGCTTCGCGCCTGCCATCCACCAGTCGTCGCAATTGCAGCGGGTTGCCGTCCTTGAGCACCAGGGGCAGCAGGCCTTGTGGCAGGTTCTGGTAGCACACCGGGCGCAGGAAACGCTGGATGGCAGCACTGCCCACCGACGTGGTGCGACTGTCCGACGTGGCCGGGAACGGGCCGCCATGGATCATCGCGTGGCATACCTCGACGCCCGTGGGCCAGCCGTTGACCAGCACGCGCCCGGCCTTGCATTCGAGCGCCGGCAGCAGGGCATGCGCATCGGCCAGGTCCTCGTCATCCATGTGCACGGCGCAGGTGAGCTGGCCTTCGAGTTGCCCGACTATCTGGCACATTTCAGCCACGTCCGCGCAGGCAATCACGAGCGAGGTGGACCCGAAAACCTCTTCCTGGAGCATCTGGTCGGCGACGAAATCACTGGCATCCACCATGAACAGGGCGGCCTGCCCCTGGTTGGGAGCGTCGGCAGGGCGGCCACGTTCGACCTCGTGGACTTTGGGATGGCGCTGCAGGCGGGCGACGCCTTCCTGGTAATGGGCGCAGATGTTTGCCGTCAGCATGGTTTGCGCGGCCATGGCTTGCATGGCCTGGCGCGCCGCGACGACGAAGGCATCCAGTGACGCGCCTTTCTGTGCCAGGACCAGCCCCGGGTTGGTGCAGAATTGGCCGGCGCCATTGCCCAGCGAGGCGATGAAACCTTCGGCGATGGCCTTGGGCCGCGCGGTCAGGGCGTGCGTCAGCAAAAATACCGGATTGACGCTGCTCATTTCCGCATACACGGGAATCGGCTCCCTGCGCTCCTGGGCGATCTTCAGGAGCGCCAGACCGCCGCGGCGCGAGCCGGTAAAGCCGACGGCCTTGATGCGCGGGTCGGCCACCAGGGCGGCTCCCAATGCGATGTCGCTGTCATACAGCAGGGAAAACACGCCTTCGGGAAGACCACAAGCGGCCACCGCCTTCTGGATCGCACGCCCGACCATTTCCGACGTACCCGGATGTGCCGGATGTGCCTTGGCAATCACCGGGCAACCGGCCGCCAGCGCCGAGGCCGAATCACCGCCGGCGACCGAAAACGCCAGCGGAAAATTGCTGGAGCCGAACACGGCGACGGGACCGATGGCAATGTGTCGCTGGCGGATATCCACGCGCGGTTGCGGTTTGCGTTCGGGGAGCGCCGGGTCCACGCGTACATCCAGCCATTCGCCGGCCCGTACGACGTCCGCGAACATCCTGAGCTGATGGCAGGTGCGCGCACGCTCGCCTTCCAGGCGCGCCCGCGGCAGGCCGCATTCGGCCATTGCCCGCTGGATCAGGTCGTCACCCAGGGTTTCGATCCCGGTGGCAATGGTTTCCAGGAACGCGGCCCGCGCTTCGAGCGTCGTTTCACGGTAGGTGTCAAACGCCGCGGCGGCCAGTTGGCACGCGCGCGCGACGTCCGCCGGGGTGCCGCCGGGATAGGCCGGTTCGAGGCGTTCGTTGCGCGCCGGATCCACGGCGTGGATGGCCGGACCGCTGCCTGCCACGGCGTGTTGTCCAATCAGCTGTTTGCCTTCCAGAATCATCGTCGTCTCCTATAGGAAATCCACCCGGACGCGCTCAGCGCACCAGTGCCGGGCGTTTGGGATCGAACCGCCATCCGGGGAACAGGTACTGCATGGCGGTCGCATCGTTGCGTTCGGTAATGCCGAGCCGGGCATACAGCGCGTGCGCGGCTTCCAGCCTGTCCATGTCAAGCTCGATACCGAGCCCTGGCGTGCGCGGCACCTTCAGCTTGCCGTCGCGGATCGTGAATGGTGCCTTGGTCAGGCGCTGGCCATCCTGCCAGATCCAGTGCGTGTCGATGGCGGTGATGTCACCGGGGCAGGCGGCGGCCACGTGCGTCATCATGGCCAGGGAGATATCGAAATGATTGTTGCTGTGCGAGCCCCAGGTGAGGCCCCATTCATGGCACAGCTCGCCCACTGCGACGGCGCCTTGCATGGTCCAGAAATGGCAGTCCGCCAGGGGAATGTCCACGGCATCCAGACGCAGGGCGTGATGCAACTGGCGATAATCGGTGGCGATCATGTTGGTGGCCGTCTTCAGGCCCGTGCGCCGTTTGAATTCGGCCATCGTCTCGCGTCCGGAGTAGCTACCCTCCTGGCCGCATGGATCTTCCGCATAGGCCAGGAAATCCCGCAGCGGGACCAGTGTCCGGACCGCTTCGTCCAGGCTCCAGGCCCCGTTGGGGTCGAGCGTCAGGCGGGCGTCGGGAAGCGCCGCATGCAAGGCTCGCAGGCAATCGGCCTCGTCCTCGGGATGCAGTACGCCGCCCTTGAGCTTGAAAGCCTGGAACCCGTAGCGTTCCTGCGCCGCCTTGGCCAGGTTGACCACCGCGTCGGGTGTCAACGCTTCCCGGCAGCGCAGTTCTTCCCACGTATCGCGCGGTTTGTCGGGCCGGGGGTAGGACAGGTCGGTCTTGCCGGCGTCGCCGACCAGGAACAGGTAGCCCAGCGCTTCGACCTCGTCGCGCTGGCGGCCGAGCTGGCCAAGGATGTCGGCCACCGGCAGCCCCACGGCCTGGCCATACAGATCCAGCAGCGCCGCTTCGATGCCGGTCATGACGTGCACCGAGGTACGTTGGTCGAAGGTTTGCAGGCCGCGTTCCTCGTGTTCGTCGTTGCGCGCCAATGCCTGCTTCACGTCGCGCAGTATTTTCTTCAGGTCGCCCAGCGTGGCGCCTTCCACCAGCGGTCGGCACGCCTTCAGCCCCTCGAGAATGCCGCCGCTGACCGGGATTTCACCGACGCCTTCATGGTCGGCGCTATCGCGCAGGATGACCACGCAGCGCACGAACCAGGGCGCATGGCCGCCACTCAAGTTCAAAAGAAAACTGTCGTACCCGGCGACGGGGACGATACGCATGCTGGTGATGACCGGAAACATGATTTTTCTCCAGCGATGGCCGGATGCCGGCGACTGCTTCTGTCCCGGGAGCCGGCCTCAGGCGTCGTCCGGGTGGCCCGAAGCCGCGAATCCGCCGCCCTGGAACACGACCTCCGGGGCCGTGGGGTCCTGCGCCGGCTGTTCGACCACCTCGGTGCGCCACGGCGCGGAACTGTCCACGGGCGTCCAGCCCAGGAACGTCGCCTTGCCGTTGTCCCACCACGATTCGGCATTCGCGGAGACGCCATAGATGAGCGTCCAACCAAGCTTGGGCGTGGCGAAGGCCCGCTCCAGGAGACGCACGAAATCGTTCAGGCTGAGCCATGTGGCCAGCATGCGCGCATCGCGTGGCCGGGGAAAGCATGATCCGATGCGCACGCTGAGCGATTCGATGCCGAACTTGTCGAAGTACAAGCGGCCGAGATCCTCGCCAAAGCACTTGGACACGCCGTACAGGGAGTCGGGTCGATGCGGGACCTCGGTGTCGAGGCGTCGCGTACGCGGGTAGAAACCGATCGCGTGGTTGGAACTGGCGTAGACGATGCGTGGCCTGCCCGCCTTGCGGGCGGCTTCGTAAACGTTGTAAGTGCCCATGATGTTGGCATGCAGGATGTCGGCCCAGGGACTCTCGACCGACCTGCCGCCCAGGTGCACGATGCCATCGCAACCGGCAACCAGCCTGGCGACGGCCGCGGAGTCGGCCAGATCGCCAGCCATCAGTTCTTCATGTGCCCCCGCTTCGCCCAGCAATCCCGTGTCGATGTCGGACAGGCGCACTTCGTGCGCAAGCCCCGGCAAGCAAGGTCGCAAGGCCTGGCCGATACCCCCGGCCGCACCGGTTACCAATAATCGATTCAACATGCCTTTATTCGTTCCTAGGCCGCAAAGCCATACAGGGTGGCGGGATTGTCGACCAGCATTTTTTGGCGCGCATCGGCACTGGCCCAATCCTGAAGGATGTTGATTTGCGCCACGTCGTCGGGATACTGGCGGCGAGGCACGCCCACGTGAGGCCAGTTGCTGCCCCAGAGCATGCGCTCGGGGGCATGGCGAATGACCCGCCGGGCAATCGCGCCGACGTCCTCCCACAGAGGCCCGCCGGTCAGGCTGGCCTCATAGGCGCCACAGATCTTGAACCAGGCGTTGCCCTTGTCCAGGAGCCGCACGATGGCGTCCACGCGTCGATCATCCGGCGCCACCGGCGGCATGAACTTGCCGATGTGGTCGATGATGTAGGGACCCTCGATGCGCTCCAGGCCGTCCAGGTAATCATCGAGCTCGTGACCGTTGAACTGCACCATCAGGTGCCACCCCAGCGGACGGATGAGCTTTTCCACCGCCGGCATGTCCGCCTGCGTCACGGCACCGCCGGGAAGATTCATGATGCGCGCGCCACGCACGCCCCGCGCATGCCATTCGGCAAGTTCCTCTGGCGTGGTGCGGGGTGTTACCACGGCCACGCCGCGCGCCACGTCGGGGCCAAGCGTGCCCAGGGCCTCGAGCAGGGCGCCGTTGTCGAAATGGTAGCCATTGGGCTGGGTCAGCACGACACGCTCCAGGCCCAGCCAGGTCTGGAACCGGCGGTAATCCTCGACCGTGGCCCATTCGGTGATGGCGGGTCCGTACGGCTGCGGCTCATGGCCGGGCAGATACACGTGGACGTGGCAGTCAGTTGCCCCCGGGGGCAACCGGAGATCCGGTGGCGGCCCGGAAACGGGGCGGGTGTTGGCGGTGATGTCAGCCATGTTCAGGGGTCACAGGTGAAGCGGTGGATGGCGTCGCGATTGATTTCGATTCCAAGCCCGGGGCCGTCCGGAATCCGTATCACGCCCCGTCGGGGTTCCAGAGGCGTCATCAGCACCGCCTGTCGGCAAGGATCGGACGTGCAATCACATTCCAGGAGGGGTGGCCGCGGGGTGGGGCGCAACGGGTTGGGCGGCAGTGCGGCCAGGCATTGCAACGCGGCCGCAAGGGCCACGCCACTGCCCCAGACGTGCGGCATGACACGTACCCCGGCCAGTTCCGCCAGATCGAAAATACGCCGTACCTCGGTGAAGCCGCCGCTGCCGGTCACATCGGGCTGCAGGATGTCCACCGCCTGTGCCTCAAGCGCCTGGTGCATGGCATGGCGCCCATGCCAGGTTTCCCCGGCGGCCACGGGCAAGGGCTGTCCGTCGCGCACGCGCTTGTACACGGCCGGTTCTTCCGGCAATACCGGCTCTTCGAACCAGTCGACGCCGAAACGCGCGGCCGCGCGGCCCACGGCGATGGCGTCCAGAGCGTCGTAACCGTGATTGGCGTCGATCATCAGGCGTGTGTCGGCGCCAATGGCCTCGCGTACCGCGGCAATCGCCGCCAGATCCTCGTCCGGGTCGAAACCGATCTTGATCTTGATGGCCGCGAAGCCTTCGGCCACGTAACCCCGGACTTCTTCCACGAGCGTCGCAAGGCGATCCTTTCCCACGGGACGGAAACCGCCGGTGGCGTAGGCCTCAACCGATTCGCGAAAACGCCCGCCCAGGAGCGCGGATACGGGGGCGCCGAAATGCTTGCCCTTGATATCCCACAACGCGATGTCGATGCCCGACAGCGCCGTCATGGCAAGCCCGCGTTGGCCTTGGTCGCGAAACGCGTGGTAGAGCTCCAGCCAGCGCACGTCCGTGGCCAGCGGATCCTTGCCCGCCAGCAACCCGGCATAGGCCCCGATCATGGCCGCGTTGGGCCGCATCGGGCCAAGGCATTCGCCCCAGCCGGTCGTGCCGTCGTCGCACACGATTTCGACCAGGCAGTGCTGGCGCCGATCGAAGTGTCCCGAAGCACTTTCGAAGGGGTCGGCCAGCACGTGCTCGAGGCAATGCGTATGGACCGCTGCGACACGCATCATCCGTGCTTTCTTATCAACTGGGCCAACATGGACGTTTCTTCCGCGGTCAGGTCGGTCAATGGCGGACGTACCGGGCCGACGTCGAACCCGGCCAGGCGCACGCCCGCCTTGATCGCCGACATGGCGTAGCCGATGTTGCGATCGCGGATCTTCAGGAATGGATAGTAGAAGGTATCCAGCAACGCCGTGGTCTTTGTCCTGTCGCCTGCGCGCAAGGCATGATAAAACGCTTGCGCCAATTCGGGCACGAAGTTGAAAACGGCGGAAGAATAGGTGGTGAAACCGGCACCCAGATAGGCTTCGGCAAAGACTTCGGCGGTCGGCATGCCGCCGATGTAGGTAAGACGGTCGCCCAGCTTGGCCGTCACCTCACGTACCAGCCCGATCTTGCCGGATCCGTCCTTGTAGGCAATCAGGTTCGGGCAACGCTCGCACAGCCTGGCCAGCGTGTCGGCGGTAAAGATGGCGTTGGTCCGGTTGTACACCACCACGCCGATTTTCACCGCCTTGCACACCGCTTCGACATGCGCCAGCAACCCTTCCTGGTTGGCATTGATCAGGTAATGCGGCATGAGCAGGATGCCGTCGGCACCCGCGGCGGCGACGGCCTGTGCTATCTGGATGGCCAGGCGCGTACCGTAGCCACAGCCGCTCAGGATGGGCGTATCGCCGGCGGCCGACTTGGCCTCGCGTACGACACGCGGAAGTTCCTCGGGGCCAAGCGAAAAAAACTCCCCCGTACCGCCAGCCGCAAACAGCGCCTTGGCATCAAAGCCGGACAACCAGCCGATGTGCCTGGCATAAACGGCCGGCGCGAATTCGCCTTGTTGATCGAACGGGGTGACGGGAAAAGACAGGAGGCCCGAGCCAAGTACCGACTTGAGTTCAATTGGATCCATGGGTGCTGTGCTTGCCCACGCCGGGAAGAGAGGTTTCGAGTCTATCTTGTAACATATCTTGTGTAAATAGATATGATCACTTGGACGACTGGAGCAACCGCCGATAACGGCTCTCGCTGCCTTTCAGGTGCTTGCGCATGGCTTCGCTGGCCCCCGCATCATCACGTGCGGAGATGGCGTCGATGATGGCGCGGTGCTCGCCCTGGATCTGCTTGATGTAGGCGGGAGACGGCGCATCTGCCGCATCCGCGGACAGCACCGAACGTGGAATCAGGTGTTCGCCGAGCAGCAGCAGGAACTCGCGGAACCGGGGATTGTTGGTCGCCTCGGCAATGGCCATGTGGAAGGCCAGGTCGGCTGCCACCGCGATCCCGCCGGCTTCGACCTGCTGGTCCATGTCGGCGAAGCGGGCGTAGATCGCCTCTTCCTGCGCGGGCGAGCGCCGCTGTGCCGCCAGCGCGGCGGCCTCGATTTCAACCGCGGCGCGCAGTTCGAGCAGGTCGATCACGGCGGAGATCCGCGCCTGGTCCACCGGCCTGAAAGCCGTTGGCTGGACGTCGGGATCCAGGACGAACACGCCCGCGCCGTGGCGCGCCTTGACCAGGCCATCGGCCTGCAGCGCGGCCACCGCTTCGCGGACCACGGTGCGGCTGACGTGATAGGTGCGCGTCAATTCCGCCTGGCTGGGCAGCTTTTCCCCCGGCACGGCCTGGCCCGACAGGATCAGTTCGCGCAGATCGCGCGTCAACCGGGCTACCAGCGAATCGCCCTTCGTGGCCGCCCGTGGGCCAGGTTCAGCCTTGTTGTTCGCGGCCGCCATGCTGTCGGTTTCCATGCAGTTTCCCCTGGCAATGATGGCAAGTCACAGGAGTGCCGTCGAGCGTACCGCCATTCGCCGGCAAGAAACAAAGTAGTTGTATGATAACTTGCAACCTGCTAACAATAAGCGCTCCTGTCTTGCTGCAAAAACGGAGACCCTCATGAGAGCCAAGTCCATCCTTCGTACCGTCGCCTTGACGGCCACCGTACTGGCCGGCCTGTCGTTGTCCGTATCCGCTTCCGCCGTCACCTGGCGTGGCTGGAACACGCACACCAAGGGCTACCCCAACACCGTGGCGCTGGAACATTTTGCCAAGACCATCACGACCCGGACCGACGGACGCATCCAGGCCAAGGTGTACAACAACGCCGTGCTGGGCAACCAGATCGACGCCATCCAGCAAGTGATCAGCGGCGCCCTGCAGTTCGGCAATTTCAACATGAGCCCGATGGGCCAGTACGTGCCGCAGACCAACATTGTCTCGTTGCCGTACCTTTTCACCAGCGTCGAGCAGCAACACCATGTCATGGACGGCCCCATTGGCGCCAAACTGGCTGCCGACATGGCCAAGAAGGGCCTCGTGGTGCTTTCCTGGTTTGATTCGGGTGCGCGCAGCTTCTACAACTCCAAGCACCCGATCAACAAGCCGTCCGACCTCAAGGGCATGAAAATCCGGGTGCAGCAAAACGATTTGTACGTGGACATGGTCCGTGCGCTGGGCGCCAATCCGACGCCGCTGGCTTTCGGTGCGGTCTACCAGGCGTTGGCGAGTGGCGTGATCGATGGCGCGGAAAACAACTTCCCCTCGTACAAGGAAACCAATCACTACGCCGTGGCACCTTATTTTTCCGAGGATCGCCACTTCATCATTCCCGAATGCGTGTGCATCTCCAAAAAGGCCTGGGACAAGATTTCCAGAAAGGACCAGGAAATCGTGCGCAAGGCGGCGCTGGCGGCTGCCAAGGAACAGCGCACGTTATGGGCGCAAGCCGTCGTCAAGGACAAAAAGTATGTCATTGCGCATGGCGCCAAGGTGAACGAGATCAAGGACATCAAGGCGTTCCAGGACGCAATGAAGCCCGTTTACACGGATTTCTACAAGAAACACCCCGACCAGAAGGCCATGGTCCAGGCCATCCGCAATACGAAGTAAATCTTTGTGCCGGAAGCTTCCGCTCCGGGTATCCGTCACGACAAGGCCATTGCCATGCCTACATCCCACGGCCCGGGCGCCGCGCGGCCACCATTCCTGGTGGCCGTCCGCAAGGTGCTCGATTTTCTGAGTTGGTTGTGCATTCTCGCGGCCGGTATCGGGTTGGTATTCATGGTTGGAAGTTTCGGCTGGGTGGTGTACGGCCGCTACGTCCTCGACGATACGCCAACGTGGGTGGGACAACTGGCGCTGCTGCTGATCATCTACATCGTCTGCCTCGGCACGGCTGCCGGCGTGCACCGCCATACGCACTTGAGCATCGATTTCGTGCGTGATGGTCTGCCACGCATTCCGCGCGCCATCTTCCACTTCCTTGCCGATGCCATGGTGATCGCCTTCGGCGTTGTCATGACTTGGCAGGGGTGGCTGCTGGCCGTGGCCAATCACGACCACATCATGGCCATGCTCAACGTCACGGCCTCGTGGCGCGCGGCCCCGCTGGTGATTTGCGGGGCGTTGATCGTCGTATTTACGCTTTTCGGCTTCATCGAGCGCGTATTCACCAGCACGGGAGACACACACTGATGGGATTGATCATCCTGTTCGGACTGTTTGCCGTGGGTGTGATCGTCGGTGCTCCCATCGCATTTGCCCTGGGCCTCGGGGCCATCGGTGCGTTTATTTACGAGGGGTTGCCGCTTTACATTGCCTTCCAGCGCTTTTTGTCCGGCATGTCGGCCATGGCACTCCTGGCCATCCCGTTTTTCATCTTTGCCGGAGAGTTGATGCTGCATGGCGGCATTGCCCGGCGTCTGGTCAGTTTTGCCGGTGCGGCCGTGGGCCGGGTGCGTGGTGGCCTGGGCATGGTGGATGTCACCTCCTCGATGTTGTTTGGCGGCATCACCGGGTCGTCCGTGGCCGACACGTCGGCACTGGGCTCGATCCTGATGCCGGTCATGAAGGAAAAAGGCTACGATGCCGACTACGCCGTCAACGTGACCGTGACCGCCTCGACCGCCGGATGCGTGCTGCCGCCCAGCCACAACATGCTCCTTTACGTCGTGGCGGCCGGTGGCGGCATTTCCATCGGGAAGCTGTTCATTGCGGGCGTCGTGCCCGGCATCCTGCTGTCATTGTGTCTTGCCGTGGCGGCTTACCTCGTCGCGGTAAAGCGCGGCTATGGTTCGGAACCGTTCCCGGGTTTGCGCGCCCTGTTGATCACCTTCCTCGTCTCCTTGCCCGGCTTGCTCACCGCCGTGATCATCGTGGGTGGCGTCCTGTCGGGCTTGATGACGGTCATCGAATCGGGAGCCATCGGCGCCATCTATGCCTTGCTGGTGACCCTGCTGGTCTACCGCGAACTTACCTGGACCGGTTTCAAGACAGCCGTCGCGCAAGCCGTCAAGACAACCTCGCTGGTCATGGTGCTGGTGGGGTGTGCGGCCATGTTCGGCTACATGCTGGCGTTCTACAACGTACCGGACAAGATGGCGTCGTTCCTGACGTCGGTATCCCACAACCCGTTCATCATCCTGTTGCTGATCAACCTCATGCTGCTGGGGCTGGGCATGATCATGGACATGGCGCCCCTGATCCTGATTTGCACGCCGATCTTCTTGCCCGTGGTGCAGCAAATCGGCATGAGCCCGATTCAGTTCGGCGTCATCATGATGATGAATCTGGCCATGGGACTGTGCACGCCGCCCGTCGGCTCCTGCCTGTTCGTCGGCTGCGCCATTGGCGGAATACCCATTGAAAAGGCGGCCAAGACCATGTGGCCCTTTTACATTGCCATTCTCATCGCCTTGGCGCTCACGACGTATGTCCCCGGTTTTTCCATGACGTTGCCGCACATGTTCACGGTCCACTGAGTCATTGCATGCCTGCCACCGTCACCCGCAAGCACACGCTCGCCATCGTCGGCCTGGGCATGGCGGTCACGCCGCATGCGCAAAGCCTGCTGGACCTGCATAGCCGCGTGGATGTGCGCTGGGCGTACAGCCGCAGCGAGGCACGGTGTGTGCGGTTTTCGCAGCATTTCCCCTGGCCCACCACCACCCGGCTTGAATCCGTACTCGGGGATGCGGCGGTCGAGACCGTGTTGTTGCTCACCCCGCCTGCCTCGCATCTCGAGCTTGGCCTGGCTTGCCTCGAAGCCGGCAAGCACGTGCTGATCGAAAAGCCGTTGGGTTTGACGGTTGCCCATGCCGAAACACTCGTCGCCGTGGCCGGCAGGCGCCAGCGCCGGCTTGGTGTCGTCTTGCAACACCGGTTCCACGACAGCAGCCGCACCCTGGACAAAATGCTGCGGCAGGGCGAACTGGGTGAGCTGGCCATGGCCGCCTGCCGTGTTCCGTGGTGGCGGGACCAGGCGTACTACGACCAGCCAGGACGCGGCACGTTTGCGCGCGATGGCGGCGGTGTCCTGATGACCCAGGCCATCCATGTGCTGGATCTGTTCCGCAGTCTGCTCGGCGGCGAACTCCGGGTGCTGGGTGCGCTGGCGCAGACCACGTTGTCACACCGCATGGAATGCGAGGATTTTGCCGCCGCATTGCTGCGCACCCCGTCCGGCACGCCTGCCAGTTTCATGGCCACCACGGCTGCTTTCCCCGGCTTCACGGAAAGCATCGAACTGGTTGGCACGCTTGCCACGGCGCGGCTTGCCGGCACCCGGCTCGAGGTGTCCTTCCGCGACGGCCACACGTATTGCCATGGCTCTCTGCAGGCGCCATCCAGACCCGGCGGTCCCATGGACTTTTCGCATGCGGCGCATCGCGCGCTCATCACGGATTTCCTGGATGCACTGGACGAAGGCCGCACGCCACGTGCCAGCGGTGCCGAAGCCCTCGCGACGCAACGCCTGATTGATGCCATCCTGGCGCATGCCGGGGCGTCCGCCTCGTCGGACACGCAAGACTGAGCGCGACGGCCGGGCCGTCTCGCCGCGGGGTGGACCCGTCGCGCTCAAACGAAGCGGAATGCCAGTATCGCGACAAGCGTGGGCCCGAGCGCGGCCGCGAACAGCCCCAGCGCGCTGATTTCCTCGTTCGCGAAGCTGCCTTTCAGTATCGAATAACCGGCCGGATTCGGGGCGTTGGCGATCACCGTGAGGCCACCGCCGGTCACCGCGCCCGCCACGAGGGCATATTTGAATCCGTCCGACAGGCCGGGCACCAGTGAGCCAAGATAGGTGAGCGCCGCATTGTCGGTGATGGACGTCAATACGGTCGTTCCGTAGTAGGCCACGGTCGGGCTGATGTCCCTGAGCAATGCCTGCAACCACCATTGTTGTTTTCCGCCGAGTACCACCAGCCCGGCCAGGAAAAGCCCGACCAGCAGGCCTTCGCGCAGGATCAGCCGATCCTGGTGCCCGGGGTAGGCCGTCGCAATGCCCATGAACAGCAGGAACAGGCCGATGAAGACCACCGGATCGTGCGCGAACACCACGATTCCGAGCAGGAACACCAGGTGCACGATCGTCAGTACCGGCGGCACACGGTGCGCCATGCTGCCGGTAGCCGCGGGTAGCGTGATACGGCGCAGTTCGCCACGGAACAACCAAGTGAGCACAGCCGCGTTGACGAGTACGGCGGCTGCGGCGCGCCAACCGAAATGCGCCAGCATGAACGGCAGATCCCAACCCCAGGTGCGCGCCACCATCAGGATCGGCGGGGCGGCAAACGGTGTCAGCGTGCCGCCGATCGAGACGTTCACGAACAACACGCCGAGCGTGGCGTACTTGAAGCGTCGCGAGAGGCCGGCCGTGTAAAAGCTGTCGCGCAGCAGCAGGGCCGCCAGCGTCATGGCC
>CAYOEF010000016.1:0-23843 GCA_964402805.1 uncultured Rhodanobacteraceae bacterium
GCCCACCACGGGCCTGCACTTCCACGACGTCGAGCAGCTGCTGGACGTGCTGCACCAGTTGGTCGATTACGGCAACACCGTGGTCGTGATCGAGCACAACATGGACGTCATCAAGACGGCCGACTGGATCGTCGACCTCGGGCCCGAGGGAGGCGACGGCGGAGGGCAGATCATCGCGGCCGGAACCCCGGAAAGCGTCGCCGCCAACACCCGCTCCTACACCGGGCGATTCCTTGCGCCCTACCTCGACCAGGCAGCGCACCGGCCACGCCAGCGCGTACGCCGCGTCATGGAGCAACCGGCATGACGTCGCCTGCCTCGCCGCCCGTGCCACTCATCCATACACCCATCGAAGTCCGCTGGCGCGACCTGGATGCCTTCAACCACGTCAACAACGCGACCTATTTCACCTACCTCGAGCAGGCGCGGCTGTTGTGGCTGGAGCAGGTCCCCGGGGTCTGGTTCCACGACCATGCCGTCCCGGTGCTGGCAAGCTGTGAGGCCCATTTTCGGCGGCCGCTCGGCTGGCCTGCCGAGATCAGCGTGGATCTCGCCTGCGAGCGCAGCGGCCGCAGTTCGCTCAGCATCGTCCACCGCATCGTCGACACGCACGATGCGGATACGTGTTACAACGACGGACGCGTCGTCGTAGTGTGGATGGATCCGGCGACCGGCAAGTCCGTGCCGCTGCCGGACGCCATCCGCGCCGCGGTTGCGACATAAAACCACAGGGTTGCGAACCGGCCATCAACCCGCCGCAGCCCGCCAATCCCGACCCGTCCACCGACACCGAGGTCCCCGCATCATGCACCGACGGTTACCCGCCCTTGCCATCGCCACGGCCATCGCCATGCCGGTCGCCGCACAAACAGCCACGCCGACCCGCATCACCGTATACCGCGATACGGGAACCGCATTGTTCCAGGCCCATGCCGGTCCGGTCGACGCCGGACATGCCATCGTGCATGAACAACGCCAGGTGAATCTCGAAGCGGGCACGCACAGGCAGGTTCTCGACGAGCTGCCCGATTTCATTGATCCCGAAGCGGTGCAGCTCGAGTTTCCCGCAGGCCAGGCGACCGTGCTCTCCCAACGCATCCTGCTGCCAGTCACCGGGAACCAGCGCCTCGCAGCCAATACGGGTGCGCAAGTGGCCGTACTTGGGATCGACGGCCAGACACTGGCCCAGGGCACCCTGTTGCACGTCAACACCAACGGCTGGCTGGTGATCGGCCACGGCACGGACACGCGCACGGTCGTGCATCAATACGCGGCGATTCGGCTGACCGGCACGCATCCGCCACGTGGCGCGCGCCTCGAGTTGCAGGTCCAAGCGGACAAGGGTGGAACGACGCCGGCCACGTTGAGTTATCCGACCGCGGGTCTTGGCTGGCGTGCGATCTATACCGGGACGCTTGCAGCCGGTGGCGATACGTGCCAGTTGCGGCTCTCGTCCATGGCCAGCATCGCCAACCACAGCGGCCGCCGTTGGCGCGATGCACACCTCAGGCTGATCGCGGGGGCACCCAACTTCGCGTCACCACGGCAGCCGCGGCCGCTGATGATGCGCGCCATGGTCGCCAAGGCCGGCGCACCAGCGCCGGTGCCCGAGCAGACCACGCTAGGCGACTACCACGCCTATACGCTCCCGCATCCCGTCACCCTGCCGGCCGGCAGCATCACCCAGGCACCGCTCTACACACCACACACCGTGCCATGCGAGCGTACCTGGGTGTTCGAAAATGGCCATGCGGGAACACCGGCGCATCCGCTCACCCTTCCCGGCAGCGATGCCATGCAACGCGCCCCCGTCGTGAGCACGCTGCGCTTCACCGCGTTCGACAGCCTTCCAGCGGGCCAGGCGCGCATCGAATCCGCAAGCGCGGACGGCTACGCCGGTTTCCTGGGGGCGGCGCAGATTGACGACACGCCCAAGGGACAGCCGGTCAGCATCACGCTCGGCAACGCCTTCGACATCACCGGCACACGCACACGCACGGCCTTCCACGTGGATGCGGCGGCACACACCATGACCGAAAGCTTCCGGGTCACCCTTGCCAATGCCGGCACCCACGCCCGTACGGTCACGGTGCGCGAGCACCCGGACCGCTGGCGGGCGTGGACCCTCGCCGCGTCGAGCATTCCACCCGCCAAACAGCTCCCGGACCTGCTGGAGTTTCATGTAGAGGTGCCCGCCGGCGGCAAACAGACGCTGGACTATACCGTCCGTTACGAATGGACCGCCGCCGACGAACGATGATCCGGTCCGACCGGGACGCGCATGCGGCCCGCCTGGACGGGAAGGGCAGACCGGTCAGGTGTCGCCCGTGGCCACCGGATTGGCGGCGTCACTGATCCAGCCGCTCCACGAGGGCGCGTAAAGCAGCGAGCCGTGCAGGCCGGCATGCTCCATGGCCAGCAGGTTGTGGCATGCCGTCACGCCGGAACCGCACATGTGGACCACGCTGGTCGGGTCGCGCCCACCGATCAGCGCCCGGAATTCAGCGGCCAGTTGCTGCGGCGGCTTCCAGTGCCCGTCGTCATCGAGATTGTTCGAGAAGGGTCGATTGCAGGCACCCGGCACATGACCGGAGACCGGGTCCACCGTTTCCTGCTCACCCCGGAAGCGCGGCGTGGCGCGCGCATCGATCAGGGTAATGTCGCGACGTGCAAGCCGCTCGCGCAGGGCACTGGTGGACAACACGCGCGCGGCGGCAAACGCCACGCGGGGGTGTGTCGCGATGCTCGCGCTCTCGCCGCTCTCGAGCTTGCGGCCACTTGCCCGCCATGCCGCGATCCCGCCATCGAGCACGCACGCGGGCGCTCCGGTCCAGCGCATCAGCCACCACAGCCGCGCCGCCGCCATGGCTCCGCTGCCCGCGTCGTAGGCAACCAGGGTCATGCCATCATGCCAGCCCCAGCGGCCGAGCGCGGCGGCGAAGGCATCGGGTTCGGGGAGTGGGTGCCGCCCCAGGCCACGGTCGCCCTGGTGCAGGTCCGACAAGTCCTCGTCCAGGCTCGCGTACACGGCTCCGGGCAGGTGCCCGGCCAGGTAGTCGCGCCGTCCCTGTGCCGGATCGCCAAGCCCGAACCGGCAGTCGACAACCAGCACGGAGGCCGGATCGCGTCCCGCGAGTTCCGCTACGCCAATGACAGCAGCTGGTGCGCCCATGGTTCTCCCATTCGTTTCAACATGTTGAGCAGCATGGCCGCCGTCGCGCCCCAAATGCGCTGTTTGCCATAGTGAAACTCCACCATGTGCCGTGGCTGGCCGCGATAGGTCGTGGTGTAATCGTGCAGGTTCGCCGCGTCAAGGAAGAACCCCAGGGGAACTTCGAATACCTCGGCAACTTCGCTGGCATTGGGGACAAGGGCGGGTGCACGTGAGGAAATACGCGCCACGACCGGCGTCACGCAAAAGCCGCTGATCGTCTCGTAGCAATCCAGGTACCCCAATGGCGTGACGACCTCCGGCGGCAGCCCGATCTCTTCCTGGGTCTCGCGCAAGGCCGTGTGGATCATGTCCGGATCATCCGGCTCCACGCCGCCGCCAGGGAAGGAAACCTGGCCGGCGTGCTTGGCCAGATGCTCGTGGCGACGCGTGAAAATGACGTTGTGATCACCGCCTTCGCGCACACCCACCAACACGGCGGCTGGCGCCAGTGGCGCGCCGTCGAGCCACATGGCCATGGCCGGATGATTCCAGCCCGGGACCGAGGGAGGGTGCGCGAGCGGAATCAACGCTCGCTCGAGATGTTCGGCCAATGGCGACACCGCGCTACCCCCCGTGTCTTGAAACGAGGCCCCGCGCCGGCGCGTGCCGCGCCAGAACGGACCGTCGGCACAACGATATGCTCATGCGTGCATGCTAGCGCAATCCGGGCACGTTCGAGCAGGATGGTGGCTGCGAATGGATTGCCCCTGCAGTCCCGATGCCCGCGGCGCACGCACGCACGCGAGCGGCAGCATGGCGCCATGCTGCCGCTCGCGTGGAAATTGGTTGAATACGACGGTGTGGTCAGTCTTCGTCGACGAACGCGTCGTTGACGTCGATGACCTTGCGCCCGCGGTAATAGCCTTCGCTGGTGACGTGATGGCGACGGTGCACTTCGCCAGTGGTCGGGTCGGTCGCGAGCTGCGCCGGTTTCAGTTTGTCGTGCGCACGACGCATCCCGCGTGTGGAAGGTGTCCTGCGGCTTTTGGCAACAGCCATGGTGTATCTCCGGATCTACTTGTGTTTGAGTTCGCCGAGGATGGCGAACGGATTGTCCTGTCCCGCATCTGCCGGCGCGGCCGGCCCTCCCCATTCCATGCCATCCTCCGGCCAGGTGCTGCATGGAGAGACGGGCACCGCCGGCACGGCAAGCAGCAACTCATCCTCCACGACTGCCGCCGGGTGGATGCGATCTTCCGTAACCAGCAGTGGTTCGCAACCGGGTGGCAAGGCATTGTATTGGCGATCATCCGTCACCAGCGCCAGCCGCTGGTCACTCACGACATGCAGCACGAATGGCTCGAGCGTGCGCTGGCACAGCAACGTCAACGGAGCCCGCACGTGGACATCCAGATACGCCGTGCCCAGTTCATCACGGGCGAAATCCAGCGTATAGCCGACATCGCCAGTGGCATCGGCCAATACTTCGCCGAGGCGCTTCATGTCGGCCAGCGGCAGCCTACCCTCAAAGGACCGCCGCGCCGAGACCATGCGCCAAGGATCCACGGTCTCTGGCAACGTCACGGACATAGCCGAGTGAGTTTAGTTGCGTGTCGATGGCGAGTCAACAAGGCACCGTTCCGCGCGTTAACCCAAAGCCGTAATGTCCCCTTGAGATAGCCGGGAACGCGACGACGCGGGACCATCTCGGAGGTGGCGAATGGTCACCGCGCAATGGTTTGCGACATGCAAGGGGCGCCCACACAGGAGAGCCGGTGGATCACGCCCACATGGACGTCGGTGCGACAGTTGATAACGAAACAGCCGCCGGATTCGGGGCAATCATGACGAGCCTTCCTTCAGCAATCACGGAGGGATCGTCGTCTCGGGACCCATCTGTATGCGGGCGGTGACTGTACACAGTTGTCGATACCGATGTACAGTAGCCGCGGCGCAGCATGTGCGACGCATCCGGATACGTGAAGATGGCTCGTTCGATACTCACCGCAACACTGATCGCAGGGTTTGTGTGCTTCATCGCAAGCACGGCCGTTCAGGCCGATACGCTGAAAGGCAACCCGGCACAAGGCAGGCTTGATGTTTATACATGCCATGGCTGCCACGGCATTCCGGGTTACAACGCCGTATATCCGGAATACCACGTGCCGCGTATTGCCGGGCAAAACAAGCAATACCTCATGGACGCACTGGGAGAATACCGCAGCGGGGCGCGCAAGTACCCCACCATGAATGCCCAGGCCAAGAGCCTGACCGAACAACAGATTCATGACATCACGGCATATCTGTCGAGCCTCGTACCAAAGAAACTGCACGGCAACAGCATCATGTCGGCGCGCGTGCATGGCAACGCCGCGGCGGGAGAGAAAAAGGCCACCGTTTGCGAAGCATGCCACGGCAAGGACGGCATGGGCACGGGACCAAACTTCCCGGCACTCGCTGGACAATATGAAGATTATCTTGCGCAGGCTTTGCACGAGTACAAAGATGGGCAGCGCCACAACGCCACCATGAATGCCATGGCCGCGCCGCTGTCCGATGAAGACATCAGCAACCTTGCCGCGTTCTTCTCCAGCATGCCAAGCAAGCTTTCAACGCTGCACGGGAAGATCCAGGGCAGCGACGACGAGGTCTTCCATAACCCTTGAGACGCATGGCCGGTTTCCCTGACCATGCAGTCACATCAAGCCTTTAAAACGCAAGATGCTTCAACTGTCAACGTGCGTGATCGACAAATCCATCTTTACGTTGCAAGATTCCCACGATGGGGGTGGCGAGCAGACGATGGGCCACGGCTCGAACCTGGCTCCGGAATGTAACGTTTCGCGCGATCAAGCAAGCCAACGCGGAACACCGGCACCCATCAGTGGTTCTCTCCAGGGGCGGAAATACATCGGTTTCAATTGCAAACAGCGGAAGGGTATGAGATGACGGCAGGCAATGCACCGACCACTGGCAACAGATCGCAAGGGGATAAACCGTGGCGCTGAAATTCAGTCAGGCCGACCGCAATTACATGCGGGCATTCACCATCGGCATAGCTTTTCTTGGCGTCGTCACGCTGATCGATATGGCGATTGCAACGTGGGTATGGTCCTCACAGCCAAAACCAAATGAGGCGCAGGTGACGGCGTTTGCCGCCGGTACGCCAACGTTGATGGGCATCACGAAAACCCAAAGCAGCGAGGGCGCCGCAAAGGCAAGCGCGACAACAGGCACCAAGGCAAGCACTCCGCCTTCTTCCTCCCAGGCACCTGCCGCCACCGCGTCGTCCAGCACGGCCACCGCGGCCACCGCGGCCACCGCGTCATACCAGTACGACGCAGCCAAGGGCAAGTCCCTGTTCGACGGCACCTGTGCCGCCTGCCATCAGGCCAACGGCAAGGGCATCCCGGGCGTCTTCCCACCGCTGGCCGGCAACGAAGCGGTGAACGACTCCGATCCCGCAACCCAGGTGCAAACCATCCTGGAAGGACGGCACGGCACCGTCATCAATGGTCAGAAGTACAGCGGCGTGATGCCACCGTTTGGCAGTCAATTCAGTGATGTGCAAATCGCCGATATTGCCAATTTCGAGCGATCCTCATGGGGTAACCAGGCCAAGCACATTACGCCCAAGGACGTTGCTGCCATCCGTGCGAAAGCGAAGTAGTCGCTTGGGCCGGGCTGTGTAGGTAGCATGAAATTCGTATCGTACTTGTAACACCGGCCATGGCATCGATACAGACTTGCAAGCGCGCCTGCAAACAATCCGCCAAAATGATGAATCACGGTACCTCGTTGATCGTGGTGCTTGCGTGTATCGCGGCCGCGGGCGGTTGGTGGCTGGAACATCACCAATTGGAACCGGCCTTGCCGGAATCAACCGTATCGTCACCCACCAAGGTATACACGCAGGGTGAGCAAGTAGGAAACTACACCCTGCCCAACCTTGCCGGAAAGACTACCCGTCTGGCGCAATGGCATGGCAAGGCGGTGATACTCAATTTCTGGGCGACATGGTGTGCACCATGCCGTGCCGAAATGCCCATGCTGGCGCAAACACAACGCAAATACCGCAAAGATGGCCTGCAGGTGGTAGGCATTGCGATGGCGCAACCACAAGCCACAATGAGCTTCCTGAACGCGCTTGATATCCGCTATCCCACGCTCATAGGGATCGATGCCAGCCCGGCACCGACCACTGCGTTTGGCGATACCGCCGGACTCCTGCCTTACAGTGTGCTGGTCGATCGATCCGGCCATGTCATGGCAACGAAACTGGGCCCACTCGACGCCAGCACCATCCGGGATTGGTTGGCACAAGCGAAGGTCCGGCATTAACTCCGGCGCGGCTAGCATTACCGGACCCAAAATCGCGTCGCTGGCCTATCCCGGCGTTGCAGTTCAAAACGGAATCAGCTCATGGATCGACTGATCGAATCGGCGCGCTTTGAAACCGCGTAAATGATGTCCATTGCTCGCCAAGATACGATCGGGATCAGACATGTTCCTACGCTTTTTCCAAAGGCGCTGGCAACTCGCCATTTGCATGTTGCTCGTTCTCGCCGGCTGCACTTCGCAACAACCGCACTGGAAGCTTGACAACGTCACGGGCAAGATGCCCGACCTTGCCTTCAACCTGACCAATGACCTCGGCCAGAAGGTCACGGCAAAAGACTACCGTGACAAGGTTGTCATGCTCTATTTTGGATACACGCATTGCCCGGATGTGTGCCCATTGACCATGGTGCGCCTGCGTGACGTAATGAAAAATATCGGCAAAAAAGCAGCAAGCCACGTCCAGGTGTTGTTCGTCACCGTCGACCCGGCTCGCGATACCGTGTCCGTGTTGCATCAATACGTGAATGCATTTGATCCACGCTTCGTCGGCCTGCGCGGAGATCAGGACGAGCTCGCTCCGCTGGTGAAACGGTATGGCGGTGTCTACGAGATCGAAGAACCCATCCCCGCCAACGGGAATTACCTCGTACGCCATGGTTCGGCCATTTACATCTTTGGGCCCAAAGGCCGAATTCGCCTGCTGGCATCATCCGGCTCAACCGTTTCTGAAATGGCCCACGACATCAAGATTCTGGTGCGGCAGCAGCATGGTGTCGATAGCGCATCCTAATGTTGCACGCAATTCAGGCCGTAAACCGGAAGACTAAGGTGTCGACCACCCTGACGTTTGCCGACGTCAGCAGGTTCAGCCTGACTTTTCGGTGATGCCGAGCGACGCATCAGGGCCTGGCGACGACTGGGCCGGTGCCATTGCCTGCTGACGTACACGCAGCCGCTCGCGTTGGCGCCGATTGCGCGGCAGGCGGCCCCGCGCATCCAGTTTCACCCAGAAGCCGGTCGCCACCAGGGCACCCAGCACGCTCATCATGCCGGCAGGGATCCAGGTAATAAGCCCGCCCAGACGTTGGTCCATCAGGGGCGAAATGCTGAAGGCCCGCCCGCAGAGGCTGTAGAACGGATACAGGTCGACCTTGGTCAATGCAATGTAGGAACCGATCAGGATTTGTGGAACCGCCGTCACGGCCGGCAGGAAGATGCGGGTGCCGGGCGACAGACGAGAAGGGGGGCGGGGCCGATGATCGACGACCAGCCACCAAAACAGCACGCCGTCGAGCGCCATGCTGAAGTTCATCAAATGATAAAGCCGCCAGTCGATCATTGAATAAAAGTGGATACTTGGCCAAAGCCACAGATAAATCAGCCCACAAAACAACAGACCCGCGACAAACGGGTGCAACAAGACGTCGAAGAGCAAACGCACCGGAGGCCAGGCAAGCGCGGGCTTCAGCCAATGCGTACGCCACCGGATCGGCAATCCACGGCGCATGGTCGCGCCTGGATACGCGAGCACGAGAAGGAACGGACCAAGGTGGTGCAACCCAAGATGCTGGATGCGGTGGATGAAAAATTCGTGCTCCGCGTAATAATCCAGTTGGGTTTGCAAACCAACCCATAAAATCGCGAACCCGAGCCAGAACAACAATTGACGCGACCAGGGCGCCGTCATGGGCGACCGGCGTGCACCACGCCAATACAGCCAGGCCACCGGCACAAACACGACCCACACGGTGATGGACGGTTCCCACGGAACCCACCAGTGCAAAAAGTCCATGACCGCGTTCAAGACGTCATCCCACTTGTTTGAACACGTACGTCCCGACCCGGATCGCTGGATGATCAAGCCAATGATCAACAAGCAAAAACGCGAACAACATGTAAAGATACACGATGGAATAGCCAAAGACGCTCATGGCAAAGCGTTCGTTGGGCGGTCGCAAGAGGCGCAGTGCGTAGTACAAAAAGCCAATATCCAACACCACCGCGCCACCGAGGTACAACAAGCCGCTCATGCCGGCCAGATACGGGAAAAGGCTGACCAGCACCAACAGGATCGTGTAAAAAAGCACGTAACGGCGCGCATATTTCATGCCGTAGACCACGGGCAACATTGGCACGCCGGCCCGCTGGTAGTCGTCACGCCTGAAGATGGCCAACGGCCAGAAGTGCGGCGGCGTCCACACAAACACGATCAGCACCAGCAGCAAGGCGTATGCCCAATCCGTGGGTGATTGCATGTTCGTCACGGCCGCCCAGCCGAGCAATGGCGGGATGGCGCCCGCCAGCCCGCCAACGGCGATGTTCTGTGCATCCGCGCGTTTCAGGAACGCGGTATAGATGACCGCATAGCCGATGACTCCCACCAGCGTCAGAAGTGCCGTCAGCGGATTGACAAGCAGCGCCAGCACGACCATTGAACCGACACCCAGCAGCAGCGCGAACACCAATACATGGCGCGCGCTCAATGTGCCGGTAACCAGGGGGCGGCGCGATGTACGCGTCATGATTCCGTCAATGCGCCGGTCGATCAGCTGATTCAGCGCCGCCGCCGACGATGACGCCATCCATACCCCCAGTGTCCCGAACACCAGGATCCGCAAAGGTGGCATGCCGGGTGCCGCCAGCAACATCCCGATGATCGCGGTAAATACCAGCAACACCACAATGCGCGGCTTGGTTGCGGCAAGGTATTGGCCGGCAAGCTTCAACATCGAGCTACTCCAAGTGGACCGCAGGTGTGACGTGCGGGTGATGCCAGATGCGGGCAAGCAGCGCAACCAGCACAAACAACAACAACACGGCGCCCGCCGTGTGTGCTTCGGCAACCCACAGCGGCAAGCCCAGCGTCACGTTGGCAACGCCCAGCGCAACCTGTGTCATGACGACCAGCACCAAGATAGCACCATGCCAACGCAATCCCGCCCGGCCAGCGGCGTACGCAAGCCACAGGCTGTAAAAGAAGACGACGACCGCTCCCATGCGATGGACCACCTGGATGGCGGTACGGGCGGCTCCGTCGAGTATGCCACCCTGGTAATCAACACCGACTGGCCGCAACAGCACGAATCCCGCGTGAAAATTCATGTGTGGCCACCACTGCCCCAGGCACTCGGGAAAGGCGGCACTACCGATGCCACAGGCCAACCCCGCGTAATTGACCGAAGTCCATCCCCCCAGGAAGATCTGGCCCGACAACAGGATAAGACCAATGACCGTTGCCGTCACCAGCGCCTCCCGGCCGACAACCACGGGTTTGGGAAGACCCAGCCAGCAGGCAATCCAGGCCAGCAAGGCGAATGTCGCCACGCCTCCCAGCAAATGCGCGACAACCACGGCTGGCAACAACAACCAGGTAACCGTCCACATGCCGAGCAACGCTTGGAAGCATACAACCGCGAGTGTCAATACGGTAATCCGTCGCCAACCCCCACGACGCCAGAAAATGAAGAGGGCAAGCAGGATCAGCTCGCCAAGCGCCCCGACCACACTCGCGGCAACATAACTCTTGGCCATGTAAAGCGGTATCCCGAGACCAATCAGGATCACGGCCGCCAGAATGAGTCCCAAACGCCGCTTGGCAGGGAACGCCGCCACCAGCGCTTGCACCAGGACCAGTACACCCAGCGTACCGGCGAGGAAACGGTGTGTCTGTTCACGCCAGGCCCGGTGAATTTCAACGGGACGATGGGGGAAAGCCTGATCGGCACGGGCGACGGATGCCGAGTCGGTCGGCCAGGTGATCTCGCCGTAACACGTGGGCCAATCCGGGCACGACAGGCCGGCATTGGACAAGCGTACGAACGCACCAAAGGCAACCAGGACAAAGGCAAAAATGCAGGCAGCCCACGCCAGCGTCCTTAACGACGAGGAAGCGTGGCGCATCATCAGTGGACCACCTTGGCAAGATCATCCCGCAACCCGCTCACATCGAAATTGGCCGCGTACCGCATGAATGCCTTGCCATCGGGCGTCACCAGCACGGCACTCAGGGAATCGGGATGGGACGGTCGCTCGTCGGCAAAAGCACCGGATGATGTCGTTGCCAGTATCCAGGCCTTGCCAAGGCCCCGGGCGATGGCAGCGGCTGGCGGCGGATCACCCAGGTACAGCAGGCGCAGATTGCCTGCGCTCCTGCCAAGCGAAATCTTGGCACGGTGGGCAAGATCCAGCATGTTGAGGCAGCGTTGTGCACAATCGGGACCGGGCAAGGCCACCAACGTCCATTTGGCATCGTCGTTGCTCCACGCAAACGACCGCCCATCGCGCACGCTGACCGCTACGTTCGCAACGCTGCGTTCCGGTTGCACAGGCTGGCCGTAACTCACTGCCTTGGGGGCCCAGCCTGTAAACGCCATGACCAGCGCCACGACCCCGGGTATCAGGAACATGGACGCAATGAGAAGCAGCTGGACACGACCACGACTACGCGGATTCATTCCTTGTCAATCCTCTTTCCCGGGTACCGGCCGGTCGCGCTTCACGCGATGCATCACGAAAAAAATCACAATCGCCGCCGCTGCAAATGTAAACCACTGGAACGCATACGCCAGATGCCGCACGGGCGGCATGGAAATATTGGCGCTCCAGACTCGCCGATACACGCTGTGCGGGGCGGGGTCGAGCAAGAGCACGTGAGGATACACGGCTTGCCGCAGGTCGGTGGCGATCTGGTGCGGGTCGAGCCAGGTAACCGCCTTGGGCCACGTCTTCTGGCGCACCAGGGGGTTGCCACCCAGTTTGAGTCCTGGCGGCGGCGGCGGCGCGTAAATGCCCGTCAAGGTCACTTTCCGGTCCGGAATGGGAGGCAGCTTCGGCAACCGGGTGGCATCGGGACCGCGATTGGCCAGAAATCCCAGATTCACAAGCAGCGTATGCCCTCCCCCCACAGGGCGGAAAGGCACATACACCATGACGCCAAGCGCGCCTGCACGAATTTGATCTTCAAGCAAATACACCTTGTCCGGCTCAAGAACGCCGGCGACCTGCACATGCGGATAGTCGCCGCTGTGGCGATCTGCAACTGCCTGGCCAAGCGAAACCAGTGGAGCATGGACGGCATGATGGAACCTGGCAAGCACGGCCTCCTTGTATGCCGCACGCCGCAACTGCCACACGCCCAGCGAACAAAAAATCGCGACGCCCATGACCGTCAGCAAGATGGCGAGTACACTGGGCCTGCGAATGTGCATCACGCGACAGACCCGAACATGTTGATGCTTCACCGCGACCATCCCCGCACGCTACCACGGAAGCTGCATGTCTGTTACCAGCGCGTACAAGATCGTCTTGATCATCGTGTTCTCGTCGGTGATCTTCGAGCTTGGGCAAGCCATGTATTTCATGGTTGCCGACCGGAAGAAGCCTGGTAGTCGTCGCACCGTATGGGCACTGACCTTCCGCGTGGGTCTTTCAATGTTGTTGATCATCCTGATCGTGATCGGCGTCGGAACCGGCATCTTGCACATGCATGACGTCTTCGTGCCGTAAGCGCAGCACATCCGGGGAATCACGTGACGAATCCGTCGCGGGTATGCAAGCTCCCGCCACCGGTGCCAGCCTGGCTGAGCACGTGCGTTCGGTCGCCATGCCATGTTCCGGATTGAGGTCGCCAAGCCTGCAAGAAAACGCACTGGCAGCCTGACTGCGGATTGGCGCACAGATATCCCTCAGCGACTGGCGCCTGGGCATGCATTTGAATCAGGGAACTTCTGGCGTGACTGCTACAAAATGTAAACGAACAAGAAAAGATTCAGCCAAATCACGTCCACGAAATGCCAGTACCAGGATACGGCCTCGAAGCCGAATGCATGCTCGGCATCGAAATGTCCGCGTGCGCATCGCAGCCACATGACGATCAACATGATGGTTCCGAGTGTCACATGCAAACCATGGAACCCGGTAAGGATGTAGAAAGTCGAACCGTAGATACCGCTACCCAGGGTCATGTTGAAGTGCGTGTAGGATTCCCAGAATTCGTACGTCTGAAGAGACAGGAATGCCACGCCCAGCAATACGGTGACGCCGAGCCACGACATCAGTTGGCGTCTTTTGTTGCGCAACAGGCCATGATGGCCGATCGTCAGGGTAAAACTCGAGGCGAGCAGCAGGATCGTGTTGACCAACGGTATTTCCCACGGCGAGCCGACGGTAAACGCTCCCCCCACCGCCATCGGCCCGTTGGTTGGCCATGCGGCCGTGAATCCCCGCCATATGAATGCATTGGTGATCAACCCCTTGTCGCCTGCACCTCCAAGCCACGGCACCACAAAAAGGCGCACGTAAAACAGGCCGATGAAGAACGCGAGGAAAAAGAAGACTTCGGAGGTGATGAACCAAAGCATGCCCAGGCGAAACGAGGTGTCCACCTGTTCGTTGAAGGCACCGGCCAGTGATTCTCGGATGACTTTCCCAAACCATCCGAAAAACATCACGACGAGAACAATCCCGCCAATCGCCATGAACACCTTGCCGAATCCCACATGTCCGATCAGCCAGTTCCCGCCGCCAACCACCAGCAGAAACAGCCCTATCGTGGTAATGATCGGCCAGGAACTCTTGTGCGGGACGTAATAGATTTCAGCTTGATTCATGGCAAGGTCCGATTCAGGGCTGAGATGAAGATGATTGGTGGTTTGCTGCAGGCGAGGCCGCTGCGGTTACCGCCTGATTGGCTGCCGCCTGCGGATTCCATGATGTGTTGAGGTGGCCAAAATGTCCGAGCACCAGGGCGATGGCATAGAACGCCAACGCGATGCCACCAATAATCCACGCCGTGCGCCCCGCCTTGCGCCCGTGTTCGCCGCGCTGCCCCGCCGTATCAGGCGGGGACTGCACCGATCGGACTTTGCGCTCTGGGGATGTTTTCCTTGCCCTTGTCACGGTGAATACGTGCCATGGGCAAGGATGCTGTCATTGTCGATGACCGGTGGCACCGTAAAGCTGTGATGCGGCGCCGGCGAAGGAAGCACCCACTCAAGTCCATAGGGGTGTTCCCAGACCTTGGAAGTCGCCTTGGTCTTGGACAGGAATACCGCGTGTATGATCACACCGACAAAGATGATCTGCGTGGCGCCAAACCAGAAGCCCCCAATGGAGGAAACCATGTTCCAGCCGGCAAACGCCACGTTGTAATCCGGAATACGCCGTGGCATGCCTGCCAATCCCAGGAATGCCTGCGGCATAAACAGCACGTTGATCGCGATGGCGCTTGACCAGAAATGCAACTTGGACCAGAAGTTCGAGTACATGCGCCCCGACCACTTTGGCAGCCAGAAATACACCGCGCCAATAATCGCGAACAGCGCACCCGCCGCCAGTACGTAGTGGAAATGGGAAACGATGAAATAGGTCTGGTTGTACTGAAAATCAGCCGGAACCAATGCCATCATCACCCCGGAGAATCCCCCGATCGTGAATTGCACGATGAAGGCAATGGCCCACAACATGGGCACTTCGAAGCTGAGTGAGCCATCCCACATGGTTGCCACCCAGTTGAATATCTTCACTCCCGTGGGTATGGCAATCAACATGGTCGCGAACATGAAGAATATCTCCCCCCCCAGCGGCAGGCCGTCAATGAACATGTGATGGGCCCACACCAGGAACGAGAGGAACGCGATGGAGGCAATGGCAAATACCATGGCCTTGTAGCCAAACAACGGCTTGCGCGCGAACGCCGGCACGATTTCCGACACGATCCCGAATGCCGGCAGGATCATGATGTACACCTCGGGATGGCCGAAGAACCAGAACACGTGCATGTACATGACCGGATCGCCACCGGCCGCCGCATTGAAGAAGTTGGTGCCGAAAAACCGGTCGAACAGCAGCATGGTCACGGCCCCTGACAGGACCGGCATGGCGGCAATCACGAGGAACGCGGTGACCAGCCAGGACCAGCAGAACATCGGCAGCTTCAACAGGTCCATTCCGGGCGCCCGCAGGTTCAGGATCGTGGCGATGATATTGATGGAGCCCAATACGGAACTGATGCCCATCAAGTGGATGGCAAATATTTCAAAGGCATCCGCATCACCCATCTGCAGGATCAGCGGCGGGTAATTGGTCCACCCTGCCGCCGGCGCGCCACCCGGCACGAAAAACGTGGCGGTAAGCAGCACGAAACCCGCCACGAGCAACCAGAACGACAGGTTATTGAGGCGCGGCAACGCCATGTCCGGCGCACCGATCTGCAACGGAATCATCCAGTTCGCCAATCCCACGAATGCCGGCATGATGACGCCAAAGATCATCGTCAGCCCGTGCATCGCGGTGAGCTCATTGAAGAAATTGGGCTGCATCAATTGCAAACCGGGCTCAAACAATTCGGCCCGGATCATCATGGCATAGCCGCCGCCCACGAACAGCATCAGCCCCGAAAAGAGCAGATACAGCGTGCCGATGTCCTTGTGGTTGGTGGACAGGAACCAGCGTGAGAAGAACCCCTGGTAGTGTTCTTCGTGTGGAACGGGTTGTACTGAGGTTGCCATGGTGAACCCTCTCAAATGCGCTTTATTCTTTGCCGCTGCCCGGAAGCTTCTACTCGCTCAATGGCTTGTCCAAGCTCGCCACGATGCGCTTGGGATGCGCCGCCTGCGGAGCCTCGACCGACGCCACCGCCTGTGAGGCCTTGTCGCTCGAGGTCTTGTGCTCCTGCTCGGCCAACCACTGGTTGAACTTGTCGCGCGGCAATACCTTGACCACAATCGGCATGGCGCTGTGATCCTGTCCGCATAGCACATAGCATTGCCCGCGGTAGATGCCCGGTTTGTCCACGGTGGCCCAGGCGTCATTCATCATGCCGGGAATCGCGGCCTTCTTTATGCCGAAGTCGGGCACGCCGAAACCATGGATCACGTCGCCACTGGTAATGAGGAACCGCACTTTCACATGGGCGGGAATGACCAGCGGATGCGTAACGTTCAGCAAGTAATCGTGAAAGCCCGTCTTCTTGTCAACGATGCTCCAGGGGCTGATGCCGGAATCGAGCTGGCGCGCGGCATTGCTGTCCCAGGCAAGCCTTGACCAGATCGTTGGCAGATGGTTGAGCGATTTGCCATCGTAGCTGACGTAGTTGTAGCCCCAGAGCCATTGGTACCCCGTCACCTTGACGGTCATCTGGCTGTTCGTGGTGTCGTAAAGGTCGCGCGTAAGAATGGTGGCCGGGGCAGCCAAGCCAATCAGGATCAGAACCGGCACGACGGTCCAGGCGATTTCAAGCCATTTTTTCTCGTGCCAATGGCGGGCAACTGCGCCCTTGGATTTGCGGAAGCGGATGACTTCGATGAGCATCGCGCCAAACACGACGATGCCGATACCCACGCACACCCACAATGCCGCCATGTGCAGGTCCCAAATGTCACGCGACATGGGCGTGACCCCCTTGGAGAGGTTCATCTGCCAGGGAACGGGATCAGCCTGTGCGGCAAGGGAAACCAACAATCCGCCGCCGGCCGCTACCGCCGCGGCGGCGCAACGTTTGCAATTCTTACGACTCATTGCCACCTCATGCATGATTGTGACTCTCAGCGTAACTGTTAGTAGTCACCGCGCCACCCGCTGCGACTGGACAACATGGACTTCAACCAACGCGACAGCTGCATCCGTTCGTCATCACCCAGGCACGTCCCTACTTCCTGCTCATACCCGTATGCACTGAGCACCACATGCTGATGCCCGTCGTTGCGCCGGGTTACCCGAATCCGCGTCCATGCGACCGGAAACTCACTGGCCACGCGTCCACGGGCCGGAATCTGCTCGATACGGAGCCTGTTCGCTTCCAGCGTAATCTGCTCCTGACGTTCACTGCCACGCTGCACCAACCGGAACGCAACCACCATCACCAGCAGCTCCATCAGCGTAAACGCCGGCGCAAAGATGTTCCCATTGCGCGCTGACAAGCCTGCCACAACCAACGCAACCGCGCTCAATCCCCAAGTCAAATGACGAAATTGGCTACGGCTCAGCGCACAGTTCGGCGTCAACAGCAACATGGGCTGGCCGGTCCTCGATGCCAACTGCAAATGTGTGATCATCGTCATCTATGACCCTACAATGATTTCGATCATAAAATCATTGCCACCGCCGCCGCAAGCCATGAGTGCAGCAACGGCGGCGCGATCGACGCCGCCCATGCCGGCGGGAGGGATGCACATCGTTCAGCAGCATGCGCCTGGGCATCCTTACCGTCTAGTGTGCGCATTGCAACTACTCAGGCATCATGAGGAACCTCCATACGGCGGTTACGCGCGAAAGAACGCCATGACTGCCAAGGAATGCGACTTCCACATGAAGCTCGAATTCTGGTTCCGGGAGTCCATGCGCGACCCGCCGGTTTCCCGTATCTGATAAGTTCAGCGCATGGCCGCGATCATCAAGCACCGCATGCGCCCGTGGCGGCGCGTCGACACGCCGAATCCTGCCGGCACGGAACGCGCGAGATGAGCGTGTTGTTCATTTCCATTCTTGTCGTTGCCGCGGCCTGCGTCGCGACGATCGGCGTACTTCATGCGCGCCAACGCCAGCAACATCATGCCACGGTGCGCCAACTGCTCGATCTGGCCGACCTGTTGCAGGCGGATCTGAAGGAGTGCCGGGACCGGCTGGATCGCGCGCACGCGATGATGGAAGTGACGCCCGGTGAGCCGGTTTCGGGCGAGGCCGATGCGCGCCGCGCCGTTGACGCGGGCCTGCGGGCATTGCTTGGACATCGGCTGTGGATACGCGACGAGTCGCCACGCGCCAGCCAGAGGGAACTCGACGCCGCGGTGACCGCCATGGCACGGGCGCGAGCGAGCCTGGAACCGCAACTGCGTGTGCTCGACTGTGCGCAACGCGAACTGGAACAGGCCGTACGCGAACAAGTGCAGAGGAATTGACCGTGCCGGATGCGCCCCGGATCGTTCTCGCCTCGACCTCGCCGTATCGCGCAAGCCTGTTGCGGCGCATCGTGGCCGATTTTGCCTGCGAGGCCCCGCACGTCGACGAGTCCGAGCAACCCGGAGAAACACCCGACGCACGCGCCACCCGCCTTGCCACAGCGAAGGCCCGCATGGTCGCGCAAACGCAGCACAACGCCATCGTGATCGGCTCGGACCAGGTCGCGGCTCTCGCGGGCCAGGTGCTGCACAAACCGGGGAATGCCGCCACCGCGCACCGTCAGCTGACACAGAGTTCCGGACGCACGGTTCAGTTCTTCACAGCCGTGAGCGTGATGGACACATGCCACCAACCGGCACGGGAACACCACGTGATCGACACGACGCGCGTCCATTTCCGCACCCTCGACGATGCGGCGATCGAACGCTATATCCAGTTCGAAAAGCCCTTCGATTGCGCCGGCAGCTTCAAGTGCGAGGGGCTTGGCATCGCCCTGTTCGAACGCATTGACAGCCAGGATCCGACCGCCCTGATCGGCCTGCCGCTGATTGCCGTGGCGCGCCTGTTGCGTAAATGCGGCCTCGAGGTGCCGTGAGCGCGCCACGCACGCGGCGCGTTTGCCGATTCATGCCCAGGCAACCGCGACCACCAGCCGGTATCATCTGGACAGGCTTCCGGAATGGTGCGTTTGTCCATGGATCTGCGCGTGCCCGCATCAGATGACCTCGGCCAGCGGCTCGAACTGGCCATCGAACAGGTCAATACGGTTGTTCTTGGCAAGGCGCACCAGGTGCGAATGGCGTTCGCCTGCCTGCTCGCCGGCGGCCACCTGCTGCTGGAGGACATTCCCGGAGTCGGCAAGACGACGCTGGCCCGCTCGCTGGCGGCGACGCTCGGGCTGGACTTCCAGCGCATACAGTTCACCAGCGACCTGCTGCCATCGGACATCATCGGCATCAGCGTCTACGAGCACGATTCGAAACGCTTTCGCTTTCACCCGGGTCCGGTCCTGACCCAGGTCCTGCTCGCCGACGAGATCAACCGCGCCACGCCCAAGACGCAGAGCGCGCTGCTGGAGGCGATGGCCGAAGGGCATGCAACCGTGGACGGCCACACCTATGATTTGCCCCATCCGTTCTTCGTCATTGCGACACAAAACCCGCTCGATCTTGCCGGTACCTATGCGCTGCCCGATTCACAACTGGACCGCTTCATGCTCTGCGTGAGTCTGGGCTATCCCGACGCGACCGCCGAGCGGGAACTCCTGACCGGCGGCAATCGGCACCTGCAGCCGGAGCACCTGCGACCCTGCCTGGACGCCCAGGCGGTCGACCAATTGCAGCAGCGTGCCCGCAAGGCCACCACCAGCCCGGCACTCGTCGCCTACATACAGGACCTGTTGGCCGCCAGTCGGCGCCATCCGGACGTGCGTACCGGCCTCTCGCCGCGCGCCGGCCTGGCGCTGTTGTCCGCGGCGCGCGCGTGGGCGACCGTGCATGACCGCGACTACGTCGTTCCGGAAGACGTGCAGGCAATGTTCGTTCCCGTCGCCGCACACCGCCTGGCCACCGGAGATACCACGTCACCGCGCGCACTGTCGCGCGACCTGCTGGCAAGCACCGCCGTATCGTGAGCCGTGAACGCCACGCGGCCGTACCCATCGGGCACCGACGCCGATGGCGACTGCCTGCGGGTTGGTCGCGCCGCGCACAACGTGAACGCCTTCCAGTCACCCTCGATCGCAAACGCATCTTCCTGCTGCCGACCGGGTTCGGGCTGGCCTTCGCGACAATCCTGGTCGTCATGCTGGTCGGCGCACTCAATTACACCAACAACGCCGCGCTGTTGCTGACCTGCCTGCTCGCGGTCATCGCGGCGGGCAGCGCTCTGTCGACCTTTCGCAACATGAACGGCCTGCATCTGGACGCCATCAAGGCCGACACCGCGCATGCCGGCAGCCCGATCCACGTCACGCTGGAGCTCGGCGCTACATCGCCACCACGTCACGCACTTGCGGTCGAGGTCGCCGGCCAGGTGGCGCGTTTCAACATCGACGGGCTGGCCGCGCGCAGCGAGCGCAACCGGCAGAGCGTGCCTGTGCGCCTGCCCACCAGCCGACGCGGCTGGTTGGACATGCCCGAGTTGCGCCTGGCGTGCAGCTGGCCGTTCGGGCTGTTTCGGGCCTGGGTCCGCGTGCGCCCGGATCAACGCCTCCTGGTCTATCCCCGCGCCGAACGTGGCGGCCCCCCGCCACCGGGAAACACGATCAACCGACCCATGCCCAGGAACCGGCAACAACAGGTCGGCGGCGATGACCTCGCCGCACTCAGGCGCTATCACCCCGGTGATTCGCGCAAACAAGTCGCCTGGAAGGCCAGCGCGCGCCACGAACACCTGTTGGTACGCGAATTCCGGCAACAACTCGACCACGATGAACTCAGGCTCGACTGGCAGGACACGCGCGAACTCGAGCCCGAAGCACGCATAGCGCGGCTGGCGCGCTGGATCGACGAGGCCAATGCGCATTGTTTGCGCTGGTCGCTCCATGTACCGGGATACACCCTCGGCCCGGACACGGGCACCAACCACTACCATCGGTGCATGCGCTGCCTTGCCTTGCTGCCAGGTGAAGACACGGCGCGTACGCACGATTGAATGCGCAAATGCCGACGGCGACGCGACCCGGCGGCGTCGTATCTTGTATCATTGACCGGCTAAGGAATCTCTGATTTCGCCCCTTCCGAGCACACCTCGGCGGGCCCGGCACAGACGAGCACGCGCGTTGTCCCACGAGGCTCGCCAACGGGCACGCGAGGCTGGGCAGAGCTTCCCCGAGCGTCAGGCACGCGCACACTCCCACCCGCACGAAGGAACTGCCGTCATGGCCCTGGATATGGTTGCTACCGGCCGCAACGTACCCGAGGAGATCAACGTCATCGTCGAGATCCCCAAGGATGCCGAGCCCATCAAGTACGAAGTCGACAAGGAATCCGGTGAAATCGCCGTCGACCGCATCCTTTCCACGCCCATGCGCTATCCCTGCAACTACGGTTACGTCCCGCGCACGCTGGGCGGCGACGGTGACCCCCTGGACGCCCTGGTCATCCTGCCGCTGCCGCTGGTGACCGGCTGCATCGTGCGTTGCCACCCCGTGGGCATGCTGCGCATGGTCGATGAATCGGGCGCAGACGAAAAGCTGCTGGTCATTCCCTCGCCAAAAATCTTCCCGAACTACTCGCACATCGAAAACATCGCCCAGGTTCCCGCCCACTGGCTGGAGCGCATCGGGCACTTCTTCGAGCATTACAAGGACCTGGAGAAGGCCAAGTGGGTCAAGATCGAGGGCTGGCAAGGTGCGGACAGGGCTCGCCAGGTCATCGTCGAGGGCGTGCAACGCTACCGTGACACGGCGCTCGCCCGCAGTGCCTGAAACCATCCCGGGCTGAGGCAACGCACATGCCGCGGCAAGGCTGCGCAACCGGTGGTCGACAGGCATGCCCATGCCGTGCGGCCTGTATGGCGGTGATCATGCCCATGGCGCTGCCCGCAGGCCCGCCCACGCAACCCGTACCATGCACGCCATGAACACCCGACCGGACGCCCCTTCGCTACGTACCGGACCGGCTGCCCTGGTCCACACGCTTGCGTGGCTGCGCCTGTTTGCCATTGCCGGACAGAGCATCACCGTACTGGCAGCGACCGAGGTTCTGGGACTGACGTTGGCGCTGCCACTGCTGTATATCGGCATCGGCGCACTGGCCGTGTTCGAGCTGGCCGCCATCTGGTGGCTGTACAGGCCCGGCCCCGTCCACGAATGGGAAGCCGTGGGCCACGTGGCCGTCGACACACTGGTGCTGAGCTATCTGCTGTATTTCACCGGTGGTGCGACCAACCCGTTCATCAGCCTGCTCCTGGTCCCCATCGCACTTTCAGCGACCGCCGTTTCCAAGCGTGGCATCATGGCCGTGGCCACGTTGGCGGCACTTGCCTATGTGGTCCTGCTGAAATACCACGTGCCACTGCCCACGCCCGACGCGAATCCGGACTACCAATACCGACTGTATGTGGCCGGCATCGCGGTCAATTTCGTGATCATGGGCCTGCTGCTGGGCGTGTTCATCCAGCGTCTGGCCGCGGCGCTGCGTGCGCAACATGCGGAAGTACAACACGTTCGCGAACGGGCGCTGCGTGATGAAGGCATCCTTGCCATCGCCACCCAGGCCGCGGGCGTGGCCCACGAGATGAACACACCGCTTTCCACCATGCGCACGCTGCTGGCGGAATTGCGTCGCGACCACGCCACGGACTATGCGCTGCGCGAGGATCTGTTCGTCCTTGAAACCCAGGTCGAACGCTGCCGCGCCAGCCTGCGCGAGATGGTGGCGGTGGGCAAGGCACAATTGGCGAACGAGCCGGAATCCCTGCGTCTGGACACGTTCGTGCAAAGCTGTCTGGAGCGTTTCCGGCTGCTGCGCCCGGAGGCCGACGTCGATCTCCACCTCGTGGAAGGGCTTGGTGACATGACGCTGGAAATCCAGACCGGCCTGCGCCACGCGCTGCTCAACCTGCTCAACAATGCCGCTGATGCCTCGGCGCAAAACAACTCCACCCTGGTGACCCTGCGCGTGGAAAGCGATGGCGACTGGCTCGTGTTCAGCGTCGGCGACCAGGGACCAGGGTTTACGCGCGACAACCAGCTGACACGGCTTGGCCACACCCGCAAGCGAACCGGCCTGGGACTGGGTCTGGCACTCGTCGAAGCCACGACCGAACGCCTGGCGGGAGAACTCGAGGTCAGCAATACCGGGCACGGCGGGGAAATCCACGTGCGCCTGCCGCTGTCGGCGCTGCACCCGACATGATCGATGTACTCGTGTGCCCGGCATGCCGCCGTTAATGCCCACCGAACGGAAAACCCGTTAAAATCACAACATTCATGGACGCCGAAACCCACAAGCTGCTGATCGTCGACGACGACGACACGTTCGCGCACGTTCTTGCACGGGCCTTGTCGTCGCGTGGATTTGCGGTACAGACCGCCGGCGACGCCGACAGCGCCGTCATGGTGGCACGCAAGCAACGCCCGGCATTTTGCGTGCTCGACCTCAAGCTTGGCGAAAACAACGGCTTGCGTCTGGTTCCGGAACTCAAGGCCATCGTGCCGGACATGCGCATCCTGCTCCTGACCGGCTACGCGTCCATTGCCACCGCCGTGGAAGCCATCAAGCGCGGCGCGCACGATTACCTCGCCAAGCCCGTGGATGCCGATGCGGTCGCCCGGGCACTGCTGGAACCCGATACCACCCTCGCCAACGACGAGGGCCCCGAGCCACCCGAAGCGCCCCTTCCCTTGCGGCGCCTGGAGTGGGAGCACATCCAGCGGGTCCTCGTCGAATGCGATGGCAACATCTCCGAAACCGCGCGCCGCCTGGGCATGCACCGCCGCACACTG
>CAYOEF010000017.1:0-23190 GCA_964402805.1 uncultured Rhodanobacteraceae bacterium
GATGGACCTTGGTGCGAACATCTTCACGACATTCCGCCGCGTGATCCTGCCCTCGATATCCACGGCATTGCTGGCCGGCGCGGTGCTTGCGTTCGCACTGTCGTTCAATGAGGTCATCGTCACCAACTTCACGGCCGGCGCGCGCAACACGTTGCCGCTGTGGATATTCGGCGCGCTTCGCCTGGGCCATGAACTGCCGATCGTGAACGTGATCATCTTCGTGGTGATGCTGGTCATGCTGGTGCCATTGCTGCTGTCGCAGTGGCTGGTCGACCGGTCCGACGGTGGGGATTGAGCGGGCACGAGAGTACAGTTTGCCTGTGACGTTGCAGACGCGACCGCCTGGTGGCCGGTCGCGACATGGTGCGTTTTATACGGAGACTTGAAATGAGTGACAACAAATCCATCCTGGCCCGGCGCGAGCGGGCGCTGCCGCGCGGCCTGGCGACCGCCATGCCGGTCTTCGCCGAGCGTGCCGAAAACGCCGAGCTGTGGGATGTGGAGGGCAATCGCTACGTCGATTTCGCGGCTGGTATCGCGGTCCTGAACGTCGGACATCGCCACCCGGCGGTGATCGAGGCGGTGCGCAAGCAGCTGGACCGGTTCACGCACACCTGCTTCCAGGTCGTGGGCTACGAGTCCTACGTCGCGCTGGCGGAGAAACTCAACGCCATCGCACCGATTGCCGGCGATGCCAAGTCGCTCTTCCTCACGACCGGCGCCGAGGCGGTCGAAAATGCGGTCAAGATCGCCCGCGTGGCCACGGGGCGGTCGGCCGTCATCGCGTTTTCCGGCGCCTTCCACGGCCGCACGTTGATGACGCTGGCCCTCACCGGCAAGGCCACGCCCTACAAGAACGGCTTCGGGCCGATGCCACCGGAAGTGTTTCATGCCCCGTTCCCGGCCGAGTACCGCGGGGTCACCACCGAGCAGAGCCTGGAAGCCCTGCAGTCCCTGTTCGAAAACGACGTTCCGGCCGACAAGGTTGCCGCCATCATCATCGAACCGGTGCAGGGCGAGGGCGGCTTTACGCCGGCTCCATTGGACTTCCTGCGCAAGCTGCGTGAACTGTGCGACCGCCACGGCATCGTGATGGTTGCCGACGAGGTCCAGTCCGGTTTCGGGCGTACTGGCAAGATGTTTGCCATCGAACACGCCGGAGTGCAGCCGGACCTCATCACCGTGGCCAAGTCGCTGGCCGGCGGCTTCCCGCTCTCCGGTGTCGTCGGGCGCGCGGACCTGATGGACAAGGCCGCGCCGGGCGGACTGGGCGGCACCTACGCCGGTTCGCCGGTGTCCTGCGCGGCGGCGCTGGCGGCGATCGAGGTGATCGAGGGCCAGGGGCTGGCCGCGCGCGCGGTGGCACTGGGCGAGCGCGCCTCGGAGCGCCTGCGTGCGTTCGCCGCGAACGAGAGCCTGCGCCCGATCGGCCACATCCGTGGACGTGGCGCCATGCTCGCCTTTGATCTTCTCAGGGAACGCCACGGCGACGCGGTCGATCCGGCGGCGACCAGCGAGGTCCTGCACAAGGCACACGACCTGCGCCTGATCCTGTTGAAGTGCGGAGCGCACAGCGAGGCCATCCGCCTGCTGTTCCCGCTGACCATTTCCGACGCGCTGCTCGACGAGGGCCTGGGCCTGCTGGAAGCGGCATTGCGCCGGTAACGAGGCGCCGCCGGTTGCGGTGCGCGAGGGCCCGGCACCGCGCGCCGCGGATCGCGGGATAATGGGACGACACCCTTGGTACGTCGTGGCTTGCCAGTCGCGGCTTTCCCCGGAGGCATCATGAATCTGGAACTTGCAAAACCCGGCCTGCTGCGCGAGCAGTGCTACATCAACGGGAAATGGCGCACCGCCACCGATGGGCGCGCCGATCGCGTGTACAACCCCGCCACTGGCGACGTATTGGGCACCGTGCCCGTCCTGGGTGCGGCCGAAACACGCGAGGCCATCGAAGCCGCGCAGGCCGCATGGGCGCCCTGGCGACGCCGGTCGGCGCGGGATCGCGCGCAGGTGCTGGAGCGCTGGAACCAGTTGATGCTGGACAACACCGAAGACCTCGCGCGCATCATGACGGCCGAAGGCGGCAAGCCGATCAGCGAGGCGCGCGGCGAAGTCGCCTACGGTGCCGGCTATTTTGAGTGGTACGCCGAAGAGGGCAAGCGCGCCTATGGCGAAGTGATTCCCGGACCGGCCGACGACAAGCGGATCGTCATCGTCAAGGAGCCGATCGGCGTGTGCGCGGCGATCACGCCGTGGAATTTCCCGTCCTCCATGATTACCCGCAAGGCCGCGGCCGCGCTGGCGGCGGGCTGCCCCATCGTGGTCAAGCCGGCGCCGGAGACGCCGTTCTCTGCGCTGGCGCTGGCCGTGCTGGCCGAAGAGGCAGGCGTGCCGGCGGGGATTTTTTCCGTCATCACGGGTGACGCGCAGGCCATCGGCCAGGAGATGACATCCAACCCCGTCGTGCGCAAGCTGAGCTTCACCGGTTCCACCGAAGTCGGACGCCTGCTTTACGCGCAGTGCGCGCCGACCGTGAAGAAGCTGTCACTGGAACTGGGCGGCAACGCGCCCTTCATCGTGTTCGACGATGCGGACCTCGATGCCGCGGTCGCCGGCGCCATGATCTGCAAGTACCGCAACACCGGGCAGACCTGCGTGTGCGCCAATCGCCTGTACGTGCAGGATGGCGTCTATGATGAATTCGCCGCCCGCCTCGCGAAGGCGGTGGCGACGCTGAAGGTCGGCAACGGCATGGACGAAGGCGTCACCCAAGGGCCGCTGATCGATACGGCCGCGCTGGACAAGGTGCAGAGCCACGTCGCCGACGCGGTGGCCAAGGGCGGCAAGGTGCTCACCGGCGGCAAGCCGCACGCGCTGGGCGGGACCTGGTTCGAACCCACCATCCTGACCGACGTCAACGCCAGCATGAAGCTCGCGACCGAGGAAACCTTCGGCCCGGTGGCACCGCTGTTCCGCTTCAAGGATGATGCCGAGGTCATCGAACTGGCCAACGCGACCGAGTACGGGCTGGCGGCGTATTTCTACAGCCGTGACATCAGCCGCGTGTGGCGCGTCGCCGAGGCGCTGGAGTACGGCATGGTCGGCATCAATGTCGGCGTGGTGTCGAATCCGGCTGCACCGTTCGGCGGTGTGAAGCATTCAGGCCTGGGGCGCGAAGGGTCGCACTATGGGCTGGACGACTACATGGTCATCAAGTACCTGTGCATGGGCGGGATCTGAGGTTGTCTGCAAGCCGGGCTTGGGTGGCGTCCTACAGCGCGCGCACGCCCAGGCCGGGTGCCGGCAGCGTGCGCATGATGCCGTTTTCGATGATGAAACCGCCTTCGGCGACGTCCTCGCCAAGGTCCAGGCTGCCGTCGAGATCAAGGTAACGCGTGGCGGGAGCCGCCAGCGCGGCATGCAGGGCGGCGGCGATACTTATGCGGCTTTCATCCATGCAGCCCCACATGAGCGAGATGTCCGCCGCCTTGGCAATGGCCGCGATGCGCAGCGCCGTGCGGATGCCGCCGCACTTCATCAGCTTGATGTTGAACACGCCGCAGGCCGCCGGGCTTGAAGCAAGCTCAAGCGCGTCGGCGTCATCGAGCAGGCTCTCGTCGGCCGCGATGCGCTCGCGGCAGCCTGGCGGCAGGTCGCGCATGGATTGCGACGGCGGCATGGGCTGCTCGAGGAATTCCAGTCGCCATGGTGCCGATTCACGCATGAAGCGGACCACGTCGGCGGCGCTGTAGCCCTGGTTGGCATCGACGCGGATGGTCGTATCCGCGGGCAGGCTTTCGCGCAGCCTGGCCACGCGCGCAAGGTCCTCGTCCAGCGCGTGGCCAAGCTTCACCTTCAATACGTGGAACCCGCGTCCGAGGTACTCGCGTGCCTCTTCCAGCGCTTCCTCGACCGACATGATGCCGATGGTGATCGAGGTCGGCAGGCTTTCATGCACGCGTCCGAGCATTTCTACCAGCGGCACGCCCAGATGCTGCGCGAGGAGGTCATGCAGGGCCATGTCCAGTGCCGCACGGGCGGCGGGGTTGCCGGGCAGGCGCTGTTCCAGTTGCGAGGACAATGCACCCAGCTCGCGCACGTCGCGGCCCGCCAGCCACGCCAGTGATTGTTCGGCAAGGGCTGCGCGGCAGCTTTCGCGGGTTTCGCCGGTGACGTGGGGTTCCGGGGACGCGGCACCGTAGCCGGTCAACCCGCCTTCCGAGTGCACCCGGACGATGCAGTTCTCGACCTCGTCGATGGTGCGGAAGGCAATGGTGTACGGACGCGTGAGCGGAAGGCCGCGGACCTCGGTCTCGATGCGACTGATGCGCGTGGCGGTATTGCCGGTCATTTGCCTGGAGCCTCGTCGATATGGTCGCGTACCAGGTCCCGGATCCGCTCCATGCCCTCGGCCAACGGGAAGACGACCGGGATACCAAGCGCATCCTCCAGCGCATCGCGATAGTGTCTCTGGGCGGGCGAAGGATCATGGCCCTGCAGGGAGATCGCGAGGGTCCTGGCGCCGTAGAGGGAAATCAGCCGGACCTCCTCCTCGACCGGCGGGACACGGTAGCCGTCATGCTCGAAGCCGTCGAAAAACGTACGCTCGGGCGCGTGTTGCAGGATGACCGCGTGCGCGCCGCCCGACAAGAGCAGCTCCGCGCCGCACGGGCCGCTGGGGTTGCGCAGCGAGGACTGTCCCTCGATGATCATGACGTCCGGGTGCCGTTCCTCTTCGCAACGCATGATGGCGTGTTCCATCTCGCCGCTGACGTAGTCGTTGGGCACCGAATCGAGGATGAAGCCGTAGCGCCCTCCCTGCATCCATCCGGTCTGGCCGGTGTAGATCATTTCGGCGCGGATCCGCGCGTGGTTGAGGCTTTCCACGACGAGGCGCGCCGTGGTCCGCTTGCCGACCGCGCAGTCCGTACCGAGGACGGCCACGCGTGGCGCCTTGACGTGCTTGATCGCGCCGGTCCAGAAATGCAGGTCGCGCGTGGACGGCGGGCGCCGCAGGTCGATCAGCTCCGCATGCGTCTCGCGGGCAATGGCTACCAGTTCGGGGTCGGCGGAAACGAGGTCGTGCAGCCCGTTGACGACCGACAACCCGTGCGTGAGCGCGATGCGCGCAAGATCGCGGACCACCGGCGTAAGGCGCCCGCCGTGTGTGGCCAGGCCGATGACGCAGTAGCGCGGCGGCGAGGGGCAACGTGCGATCGCCGCGTCGATGGTCGCGGTGATGGGGATGTCGCGATGCCGCCCGTCGAGCAGTTCGCCGGCGTCCTCGCCGGCACAGGTGCTGTCGACGATGGCCGCCACCTTGAATCGGTCGCTGCCGCGCACCAGGCCATGCGCCACCTTGGCGTTGCCGATACGGTAGGTTCCTTCCGTGATGACGATGGCCAGTTCAGACATGGAATTCCACTCGGCGTTGGGCCCGGAGTACACAAATCGGGGTTGGGGGGACAGTCGCCACGTTGTGGGTCATTCCGTGTGCTTTGCCGGGCGGCGGGCCGTGAACGGGGCAACGATAGGCGATTGCATCGCGCGGTTCAATACGCGGGAGTCATCACGCTGCGGGACGTCTTTCCGACACCATTCTTCACAACGCCGCCGGGCATCCCGCACACCCATGACGAGTTACCGGCGACACGTCATCCGGCATGGTTGAATCCATTGCAAGCTATTGATTACAATGAATTAACCGCAGTTGATCAATTTATTGGCAACGCGTGCCCAGCCTTTTGGCTACAGGCACTTGCGGCGTGATTCGGGTGTTCGTCCACAATGTTATCCACAGTTTTTGTGGATAATCGGAAGGAATCTCGTGCGCACGCGGACTTAGTACGTTTTTCACCTCAATCGCCTGAGAAAGTAACGCCAGGGCAGCTTGACAATTCGCGCCCGGGACGGGTCCGCATGCGGTCGTCCGCGTTGGGCCCGGACACGCATCGCCATCCCGCGTGTCCGGGCCCGGCCGCTCACGCGGTGGCCGGTGTGCCGAGCGTGTCGACCTGGCGTGGCGTGGACTCGTAGTTCATCCGTGCCGGCATGGCAAACGCAAGGCCCATGCCCTCGAGTTCGGCCATGATCCCCAGGTTGATCGCCTGTTGCGTGTCGCAGTACGGCCCGTAATCGGGAGTCAGCATGTAGTAGACGAATTCATAGCGGAAGCCCAGTGGTTCGATGGCGATGAAGTGGCCGCGATCACGCCGGACGTTTTCCTGGCTGTCGATGATCCCGTTGACCACGCGCGTGACGGCTTCCACCTTGCCGCGAGGCGTATCCAGGGGCAGGTGGAACCCGAACACGATGCGCCGTTCCGCGCGGCGGCTGTAATTGTGGACCAGCATCTGCAGCAGCTTGGAGTTGTTGATCGCCATCTCTTCGCCCGACAGCGACTCGATGCGCGTGCTCTTGATGCCGACTTTTTTCACCGTGCCCAGTTCGCTCCCGAAGGCGATGAACTCGCCTTGTTCGAACGGCTTGTCCAGCCCGATGGCCAGCGACGCGAACAGGTCCTCCAGCACGTTCTTCGCGGCCAGCGCGATGGCGATGCCGCCGACACCCAGGCTGGCGATGAATGCGCCGATGTGGACGCCCGCCTGCGACAGCAGGATCAGCAGCAGGGTGGTCCATACCAGCAACTCCACCATCCAGGTGATGATGGTGAAGATGATCGGGCTGATCTTGTGCCGGTTGTCGCCGGGCGCGGCATGCTTGAGCCAGCCGATGAGGCTGGCGCTGACCCACATGGCCACCTGCACGCCGATGAGCGCCACGATGAGCCAGTTGAGCCCCTGCGCGATGGCGGCGCTGACATGGAGCGAACGCAGGGCGATCACCGCGGCCAGCAGGAGGATTATCCAGCCACGCGTGGAGGCTGCGGTCGTGGCCAGAATTTCCAGCGAGGCATTGCCTGGATGCGCCTCGGACAGGCGCCGGCAATACCTGGCGACGAATTTCGCCACGCCGTACACGACGAGATAGCCGATCACCACCCCGATCAGGGCGGTGATCCACGCTACTCCGGAGTTGCCGAGCCATGAGAATTGTTCAAGCCATGCAGTCATTGGTGAAACACCTTTTGTCGTTCATTCAATGGGATACGTCGCGGCACGCGTGGAACCGCCGCAACGCCGCGATGTCCGGCCGCACCGGCAGTCAAGCGTCATGCGGCCGCTGGCGTGGAGGCCTTGCCGGTGTCCGCCCCCAGTTGCTGGAACACGTGCGCCATGACCTGTTCGGAGGTGATTTTTTCTCCGCATAGCAGCATCGCTGCCAGTTCGCCGCCGAGGATCTGCGGTGCGATGACCACGTTCGGCTGGACCAGCCGGATACGTTCCATGTGATTGGCGTCGTTGACGGCGGCCACCGTGCGCGCCGAACCGCCAAGCTCCCGTGCGGCGAGGATCACGAAGGCGTTTTCCGAATCATCGTCCAGCATGGCCAGGATGGCTGTGGCCTTGTCGGCCCCGGCTTCGCGCAGGACCGCCACACTCCCCGGATCACCCACCACCAGGTCGATTTGCGCGCCACTTTCGATCCGGCCCGCGTCATGCACGATGCGGGTGACCGGCTGGCCGCGCCGCTCCAGTTCGCGCCATGTGTTGTTGGCCAGCGGCGATGCGCCGATCAGTACGAAATGGTTTTCACGTTTCATGCGCGGACCCTTGCGGTGGACGATGCGTTGCAGGCTGTGGCTGACCATTGGCGCGATCACCGCCGTCAGCGAGGTGGCGAACACGGCGACGCCAAGAATGATGACCGACACCGTGAACAGCATGGCGTCCGACGTCTTGGGGGTGATGTCGCCGTATCCCACGGTGCTCATGGTCACCATGGCGAAGTAGAGCGCGGTGGTCAGGTTGTCGATGTGCGGGCTGAAGTCGCCACCGAGGTAATAGGCGCCGAACGTGGCGTACATCAACAGCATGATGACCGACGTCAAGGCGAACAACGTGCTCGCCGCGACGCTGGAATGGTCGAACTGGCGCCAGCCCAGCAACAGCAGGACCAGCACGGCGATGAAGTAGACCAGCAGCAGGTGGCCGTTGGGATGCACGCCAAAGAACATGCTTGCCGCGGCAGTCGCCGCCAGCAGCAGGGCCATCAGCCAGGCAAGCCTGGAGCGCAGCAGGAGTCCGATGGCCATGATCAGCATGCCGACGCCGATCAACAGCGGCGGTACGAAGCCGGGTGAGATTTCGGATCGACCGTGCACGAGTCGCGCCAACAGCGGCACCCACCGGGTGCCAAGATCCGCCTGCAACAGCCAGATGCCTCCGAGCGCCGTCAGGATGCCGAGCGGCACGTGCGGGAACCAGGTGTCGCCACGCACCCGGCTGTTGATGCGGCGCATCAGGATGCGCAGGCGTTGCAGTGGTGGGAACGTCATCGTGGTCGCTTCGTGCAGCCCATCGTCGAGCGATACGATAACAAAACCCCTGCCGTATCCGGCGTGGCGGCGGAGCGGTTGGCGGCATGTCCGGTTGCATTGGCCGGTTGCAACGGCTAGAAATGGGGGCACACAGGGTCCCGAGCGCAGGACGTGTCCGTGATTGCAGTCGGAGTGTGATGCCAATGGCAGAAAGTCGTTCCGACGCCGGCTGGCAGCGCGAGGGCGATCACCAGATCACCCTGTGGGGTTCGTGGAACCTCCTGCTTGATACACGCCGGCAGCGCCGGCTCGCGCGCGAACTGGCGAGGCTTGGCCGGGCGGATGCCTACCGCTGGAACCTGCGACGTGTCGATGCGCTCGACAGCGCCGGCGCGCTGGTGTTGTGGAAGGCCTGGGAGCGCCACCTGCCCGCGACCCTCGAGTGTCGCGATGAGCACCGGCACTGGTTCGAACGGCTGGAGCGCGCGCACTTGGCCGACCAACCCGCGCGCCACCTGCCAGGTATGGTGATGGGCAGCATCGGCGCGCGGATCGTGCGCACGTTGCGGGTCGCCGTGGGCATCGCCGTGCTGCTGGGCCAGCTCATGCTGGATCTGGGCTATTGTGTTGCGCATCCACATGAAATCCCGTGGAAGGAGATTTCGGCCACGGTCCATCACGTTGGCGCCACGTCCATGCTGCTGCTGGGCAGCATGGGCTTTCTCATCGGCGTCGTGATGACTATCCAGATCGGCGTGGCGCTGTCGCAATTCGGTGCGGACATGATGAGCATCCGCATGATGGGCATTGCCGTGCTGCGCGAGCTCGGCCCCATGGTGTGCGGCCTGACGGTGGCCGGGCGCTCCGGTTCGGCCATGACCGCCGGCATCGGCGCCATGCACCTTACCGGCGAGTACGACGCCTTGCGCGCGTTCGGCGCCTCCCCCAGCCTGCGTCTGGCCTTGCCGCGCACCATCGGATGCGTGCTCGCGTTGCCCCTGCTGGTGGTGTGGACGGACCTGGCCACCCTGGTCGGCAGCGCCATCAGCGCCCAGGTCAACCTCGGCATCAATTACCAGTTGTTCCTGTCGCAACTGCCCGAGCAGACGCCGCTGGTGAATTTCTGGATCGGCCTCGGCAAGGGTGGCCTGTTCGGTTTGACCATCGCTCTGGTCAGCGCCTATTTCGGCATGCACGCCTCGGCGGATACGGCGAGTCTGAGTCGCAGCACGACACTCGCGGTGGTAACCAGCCTTGCCCTGATCCTGTTGCTGGACGCAAGCTCGGGTGCGCTCCTGATCAACGTGGGGCTGTTCTGATGGCCACCGCCGGCGCCGAAGTCGTCATCAAGGTCGAGGGTCTCCACACCCGGCGCGGCCGGCAAGTCGTGCATGATGGGCTGGATCTCGAGGTCAGGCGTGGCGAGGTCATGACCGTGATTGGCGCATCGGGTTCCGGCAAGACGACCCTGCTCCACGAGATCATCGGCCTGGTGACGCCGGAGCGTGGCTCGATCCACGTACTGGGCAAGGCCATCCACGAGCTCGATACCTGGGAAACCCGCCTGCTGCGGCGCAACTGGGGCGTGGTGTTCCAGCAGGGCGCGTTGTTCAGCGCCTTGAACGTCTATGACAACCTGGCATTCCCGGTGCGCGAGTTGCGCAAGGAAGGACTGCAGGTCGACCCCGCCATGCTGCACGACAATATCGCGCTCAAGCTGCACATGGTCGGGCTCAGGCCGGAGGATGCCTGGAAATACCCGCATGAGCTCTCCGGCGGCATGTCCAAGCGCGTGGCCCTGGCGCGGGCATTGATGCTGGAGGCCGAATTGCTGTTCCTGGACGAACCGACGACCGGCCTCGATCCGGCGTCGGCGTCCGAGTTCGATACCCTGCTCGACGACTTGCACCAGGAATTGAACCTGACCGCCGTCATGGTCACGCACGACATCTACACCGTGGCCACGATGAGCGATCGCATCGCGGTTCTCGACGGGGGCAAACTGGTCACCGTGGGTACACTGGAGGATGTGGCCCGCTTCGACCATCCGTTCGTCCAGAATTTCTTCCGCTCGCGGCACGGCGAGAACAAGTTGCGCGCCTTGCCCACCTACCTGCGACGCTGAGTGCTGAAACGGGGATATGGAAAATCGTGCCCACGCCATCATTGCGGTCGGTTTCCTGCTGGTCTTTTCCGTGGGCGCGGTGTTCGTTTACCACTGGCTCGCCAACCGCCAGCACGAGCCGCTGCATTACCAGATCCTTACCGATCAGTCGGTCGACGGGCTGTCGCCGCAGTCGCGTGTCACGTTCAAGGGTTTGACCGTGGGCCACGTCAGCGCCATCCGGTTCGATCCGGACGACCGTTCGCGCGTCCTCATCGACCTGCGCCTTCGCGAAGGCACCTACGTCACGCCGGCCACGTACGCGGTGCTGGCCACGCAGGGGCTCACCGGCGGCGAGGTGCTGGAGCTGAAACTCGGCCAGGGCAGCCGCACGCAGCTTGCGACCAGCGTCCGGCATCCGGCGCGCATCCCGCTGCGCCCCGGATTCCTGGATACGCTCAAGGCGTCGGCGGCAAAGGACATGGCCGCGTTCGAGGTGCTGCTCGGCAACCTCAACCAGTTGCTGGGTGCGACCAACCGTGCCCATCTTGCCGCCTCGATCAGGCGCATCGACACCATCACGCAGAAACTCGCGGACATCGAAACACGGTTGCTCCCCGCGGTGGACAAGCTGCCGCGGCTGATGGCGGATCTGCAGGCGTCGCTGACGCAAAGCCAGGCCTTGCTCGCCCATGCCAGTGACCTGGTACGGGCCGCGCGGGCACCGGTGGACAAGGCGGGGCGGCTGGAAGACCAGTTCGGGGCGCTGGCGCGTTCCGGGCAGCAACTGGGGCGCCACCTGAACCAGCGGACCGTGCCGCGCATCGACGCGCTCAGCGACCAGTTGCTGCGTACTTCGCAACAGCTCGATCGCTTGCTGCAACTGCTCAACGCCAGGCCGCAAAGCCTTCTGTTCGGCGCGCCGCAACGCCCTCCCGGTCCCGGCGAACCCGGCTTCCACGGTGGTCGATAGGAGGCTCCCGGCATGATCAAGCGATTGCTCACCCTGTGTCTCGGTCTGCTTGCCCTTGGCGGTTGCTCCAGCATGTCGGGCACCGTTTTTCCCCACCGCTACGCGCTCGGCGTCCCGACACCCGCGGCACCTGGACCAGGCGCTGCGCCGGCGCAACCGGTGACGTTGCGCCTGGCACGCATCGACGTCCCGTCGTGGCTCGAAGGTACCGGCCTGTATTACCGGCTTGTGTACCGGCATGACGGGCGCATTGCCGAATACAGTCATGCCCGGTGGGTGGCGCCACCGGCCATCATGCTCGAACGCGTGCTCGAGCAGGCGTTGCGCGCGAGTGGCCACTGGCAGGCGGTACTGGGTCCGGATGGCGCCGGAGCGGCCGATGCAAGCCTGCATCTTCGCCTCAACGATTTCAGCCAGCATTTCGCGAGCCGCGACGACAGTTACGGTGTCGTTGACGCCACGGCAACCCTGGTTGATGACGGCACTGGCCATGTCGTGGCGCAAAAGCAGTTCCACGTCCGCGTGGGCGCGCCAACACCGGATGCCGAAGGTGGCGTCAAGGCGCTCGGGGGCGCCTGCGCCGATCTCGCACGACAGTTGCGGCACTGGTTGCCCGGCCGCCTGCGCCCACGGTCCTGATGCATACGCTTTGCGCGATCGCCCGTGTGCGGGGCGTCACGCTGCGGCAACTGGTGTGTTATGCTTCACAAGTTGTGTCCGCGATTATGTAGCGCCATGGATCCCACGTTGCCGTGGCAACGTCGTTGCACATGGCGTGACGGGGTCGGTATTTCAGGCATCCGACCCGCTTTCCAGGTCGCCGACCTGGGTTGGTGGATCGACACAACCACAGATGGCCAGGGAATTCAGGCTTCAAACAGCCTGCCGTCCGCTTGTCCGCGTGGCAAGCACTTCCACAATTCCCGAGGTCTTGTCGTTTGCATGAAAATCCTTCGTTCGTTCGCCGTGTTCTCCAGTCTCGCCCTGGCGAGCATGGCCGCCTGGGCCGCACCGTCCGCCCTGCCGACCGGCATGGTCGCCGTCCCGCTGGCGACCATCACCAACGACCGTGACCCGAGCGTCAGCTACCTCAAGCTGGTACTCGGCGACAACGGCGCCATCCGCGGCATCTACATGCAGACCGCCAAGGACGGCCACGAGGCACCCAAGGCGTCATCCGGGAAGGTGTATTGGCTGAAGGGAATCGAAAGTCCGGGGGGCGTGGTTCTGGGCCAGGGCCAGGGTGTCAAGGCGATCTTCCTGCACGGGGACATCCGGCCGCTCGGCGACCATGGGATGTTGACCATCAGGTACCTGACCAATGGCGTGTTCAAGCACTATGCAAAGTGCCGGATTGGCCTGCGCAGGTTGGGGCAGGGCCAGTGGCAGCTGGTCAACGCCTACACCGGGAACCCGGTCGACCACATCGAGGTGCAAACCTGGATGCTGGGCATTTCAACCCTGACCAACGTCTGCCCGGCCGAGGTGTCCTGAAGCAACCCGTGCCGGATTTCCCGGGACGGTAGTGCCATGGCGGCGGGATGACGCCGTTGCGTGTTTTTGCCATGCTGTCACGTGTTCGCGGGCACCCGGATGGTGCAAAGGACACGCTGCATGAAGGTTCGCTGGCTGCCTGATCCTGGCTGTTACAGGCATCCATGGTTGTCGTGGTTGTTCGCGTGCCTGTTCGACACGGTGTTGCGGGGGATGTTCCGCGTCGAGCACGACATGCCGCGGGCATTCCGCATGGCGGCCGGTACGCTGGTGGTGTCGAACCACCTGCGTGATGCCGATGGCCCGCTCATCGGCACCTTGCTGTGTGACCGCCGCGGCGTCCACGTGCGGGGCCATCTGCCGTATTTCGCCCTGCGTGAGGACTTGTTCCAGCGCGAGGCGATGGCAAACCTGCTGCACGGCCTGCCGGTGCGCCTGTTGCGGCTCGTCGCGGGCATCCGCCTGGGCTGGTTCCTGGACAACGCGAGGGCCTTGCCCATGCGGCGCGTGCGCGAGTTCAGTCTGCACGACGTCCTGCGCGAGCTGTCGCGGGCGGGCCTGGGCGGCGCCGACCCGGCCGGGGTCTTCAACCGTCGCGGCCAACGCGAGATGCGGCAGCACCTGGGCGAACTGCCATCGCGTGTGGACGCGATCGACCCGTGGCTTCTGGGTCCCCGGCGCGATGCGTGGTGGGGTTTGCGCCGTCTGTCGCTGTCGGCGCTGCGCCAGCTCGCGCCAGGTTTCCGGCGCACCGTGGCGGAACAACTGCAGCGGTTTGCGGGGCTCCTGGATGACGGCCATACCGTTTACTTCGCGCCCGAGGGCAGCGTGTCCCGCGATGGCCGCATGGGACGCATCCGCGCCGGCACGTGGCGGCTGGTTGGCATGACCGCCACGGCGCCACCGGTATTGTTTTTCGTGCTCAGCTACGATCCGTTCGTGACTGGCCGCACGCGCGTGATCATGCGCACCCACCAATGGACCCGATGCCCGGCGCTTGACCCGGGTAGCCTCGGCGCGGCAATCCGGGTGGAAATCCGGCGCCGTCGCGTGGTCACGCCGAGCCACCTGCTGGCCTGGTTCATCGCGCATCATCCCGATTCGTTCGGCTCAGGTGAACTGGTGGCATGGCTGGAGCGTGCCGTCAGCCTGCTGCCCGGCGACGGGCCCGAGCTCGACGTGCTGCTCTCGTCCGGGCCGGCGGCGCGGCTGGTGGATGAACGCCTGCACTGGCTCAGGCGCAAGCGCATCGTGCGGCACCGCCGGGGGCACTGGCACAACACGTGGGTGGCGGACACCGCGCCGGGCTGGAAATCCGTGGCCGCGCAAGTGGGCTACATGGCCAATGCGTTTGCCGACATGGCGCCAGAGGCCGCGCGAAGGCTGGTCCCGTAGTGCGTGGTGCCGCGCTGCGCGCCGTCTTGCACCCACGGGTCGTGCTGCCCGTGCTGCTGGCCACGGCGCTGTTTTTCGTGGCCTTCAACCTGGGTGATCTTGGCCAGGTGGTGGATCGGCTCGAGGCGGTTCCGATTCGTGCCATGGTCGGCGTGCTTGCGTGCGCGCTGTGTTATCTGGTGTTGAAGGGCTGGCAACTGCACCTGTTGTTGCGCGACCTCGATGCGCCGGTCGGGTGGCGCCGCCTGGTGTTCGCCTTCGCGGTCGGGGAGATCACGCTGACCCTGCCGCTCGGCGTATTCGCGCAGAACTGGTTGCTGACCGGTACGCGGCGCACCCGGTTCGGGCGCACAGCGGCGGCGACCGTGTTCATGCTGATCCTCGAGGTCGTGATTGCGCTGGTGTGGCTGGCGGTGCACGCCATTCCCGCCTGGCCGCAGGTGCGTTACGTGGCGCTGGCCGTGTTGCTGGCCATGGTGCTTGCCGCCGGGGCCTTGCTCTGGTTTCACCTGCTGGCCCGCCTGGCGGCACGCATCGAGCGGGGCCGTGTGCATCGCGCGCTGGGCGCACTGGCGGAGTTGCTGGAGGGCCTGGTGCAACTCGGCACGTGGCGCGTGCTGGGCGTCAATGTGCTCGTCGCGGTGTGTTACCTGGCGGCTCTCGCGGCGGCGTTCTGCATCATGGGGAGGGCGATGGGCCTGCACGCGCTGGGCTTTTCGCAAGCGGCCACGATTTACGCGTTCACGCTTGCCGCGGTGCTCGTGATTGGCGCGGTTTCCGGGCAGATCGGCACGGTCGAGGTGATTGGCATGGGTGTCGCACACGCCTGGGGGCTCGGCTATACGGATGGCCTTGCCCTGATGCTTGGTTTCCGCGTGGCGTGGACGGGCGCGATGTGGCTGCTCAACGGCATCGTGGTGGTGTGCCTGTGGCGATCCGCCGGGCCGGGCGACAGGCCTGCGTGAGCCGGGCGTGACGTCAGTCGATGGCGGCCAGGAAACGCTGCACCGTATCGTCGCTGCGAGTGCGTGGCAGGCCGGGAAGCGTGGCGGCACGGGCGAGGTCGTGGGCCAGGTCGAGGCGCTCCTGCGTGGTGGCGAGGACGTGTCCCTTGTCGTGATGGAAGCGAGCCAGGTATTCCTGTTCGCTTTGTCCGGGCGTGGGCACGAACAGGGCGCGCTTGCCCAGTTCGGCCAGTTCCATCAGCGTCGTGTAGCCGGAACGGGTCATGACCAGGCGAGCGCGGTTCAGCATGTCGGCCTGCGCGCGGCGGTCGAGGTAGTCGTGGACGATGGCCGGGCCGATGCGGCGGGTCGGGCCGGCCAAGTCGGGACGCCCCAGGGTTACCACGATGCGACCGTCCAGGCGTGGCAAGGCATCCAGCACGAGCCGCGTCAACCGCGTGCGCTGCGGCTCGATGCCGGAGATGGAAAAAAAGCAGTCGATGTCCGGCTCCACGCCGGTCGCGGTGATGCCCGACAGCGGGCCGATGTAGCACAGCCGGTTTTCGCCCCAGTCCACGGCCGGAGCGTGGCCCAGATCGCCGGACAGGCCGCCGCCGGCCTCGTGGTCGGGGATGAGGATGCGCTGGAAGCCGCGCGTCAGGCGGCGTTGGCCGAATTCCACCAGGCGTTCCAGCTGGCGCGGACGCCCGGGGATGATCTGCCGCAGCGAGTGCAATATGCAGTAGCTGGGTACGCGTTGCGACCACATGCCAAAGCGGCTGTCCGACACGACGCGGTCAACGTGTTCGCGGGCGACGAGGCGCTCCACGAAACGATGCTCCTCCCGATACCGGGCCAGCACGCGCGGCATGTCCAGGGACATGCGGATGTAGAACAGGGCGGGCCAGCGGCTGAAGGGCTTGGGAATGTCCTGGTGTTGGATGAAACGGCAATGCGTACCGAGTTCCGCCGTCAGGAGTTGCAGCCCGTCGCCCGGTGCGCTGACCACGGTCACCTCGTCGCCGCGATCGAGCAGGGCCTGTATCAACAACAGGCTGCGTGACGCGTGTCCCAGTCCCCAGTCGTGGACGGCGAAAAGAATGCGTCTGGCCATGTCGACTCCGTTCTTTTGGCTGGGTGGCACGTCACGTGGGTGCATGATAGGCCAGTACGCCACGGTGCAAGGGCGGACTGCCCGGTAATCCCCTGTTCAGGTGATGACGCCCATTCGCGCGGGCCCCCGGCGCGTTGCCATGCACGGCCCACACGTGTCGCCAGCCACCCGTGGCGAGGCATGCGGATACCGTCGGGAGCGCCGCCCGTGGCGACCCTGCGCGGCATGGGCAGCCGGGTCGGGGACGCGGGCGGGCGTGTCGGTTTGGCACTCCAAACCCGATCGGTTCGCGTACCATGCCGCCGATTCGGTTCGCCGTCCCCGGATGCGGGGGCATGGCGGGCGGTTTTCACTTTGCGCCGGTCCCGTTACAGTATGACTGGCTGCGCAAGGTCCCAGCAAAGGAGGTCGGCCATGAGGATGTCCGAAGTGCGCACTCGCCCCGCTGCTGACTTGTACGAGTATCAGAATGATATTCTGCAGGGGGTATCAAGGACATTCGCGCTGACCATTCCCCAGTTGCCGACACCATTGCGGGGCGTGGTCACGAATGCGTATCTGCTGTGCCGGATTGCCGACACCATCGAGGACGAGTCGTCGCTGGATGCCGGCCAGAAGCAACACTTCCACGACTTTCTCCTGCGCGTGGTCGCCGGTGACGCCGACGCGGCGGTATTTGCCGTGGAACTCTCGCCCCTGTTGCGCGTCGATGCGACGCCGGCGGAAATCGAGCTGATAGACCACACGCCGGACGTCATCGCGGTCACCGCACGGTTCACCGACGTCCAGCGCCGCGCCCTGCATGAATGCCTGCTTGCGATGTGTACCGGCATGCCGCACTTCGAGCGGCATGCCAGCGTGGACGGGTTGCGTGATGAACAATCGCTCGACGAGTACTGTTATTACGTCGCGGGCGTGGTGGGCGAAATGCTCACCCAGTTGTTTTGTGACTATTCGCAAACCATAGCTTCGCATTGCAAGCAGATGCTGAAGTTGGGCGTGTCATTCGGCAAGGGCTTGCAAATGGTCAATATCCTCAAGGATTTTTGGGAGGACCGCCAGCGCGGCGTATGCTGGCTGCCGCGAAATCTTTTCGCCGATGCGGGCCTCGCCCTGCGCAATATCAGCAAGGACCACCATGACCCCGCGTTTCCCAAGGTCTATGCGCATTTGCTGGGCGTGGCGCATGCGCATTTGCGCAATGGCCTCAGATACACCTTGCTGATACCGAAATCGGAAACCGGCATTCGACGTTTTTGCCTGCTGGCGCTGGCATTGGCCGTACAGACCCTGCAATGCATCCATGAGCGCCCGGACTTTACCAGCGGCGACCAGGTCAAGGTGACGCGCGCAGTGGTGACGAAGACGCTCCTGAAAACGCGCCTGCTGGCCGCCCACAACCGTGCCCTGCAGCGTTGGTTCGCGCGCATGGGACGCGGCCTGCCCATCGAGGCCGCGCTGGTTCCCGCAGTACGCCACGGCGAGCGGTTTGCCCACTGACCGGCGTTGCCGGCAGTCACGCATTGCATTGTGTTTCACCCGCTGGAGACGAGTATGGTGCATGACGGTACTGATGCGTTGGCCAAGATGGGCGCGCGATCCGGTGCGCGCCACCATGCGGAGGATTGGCATGCGCTGGGGTCGGCCATCGACGCGGCGCGCGCGGCGATACTGTCAACCCAGCATGCCGATGGCCATTGGTGCCACGAGTTGGAGGCTGATTGCACGATACCTGCCGAGTACGTGTTGATGCTGCATTATTTCGGCGAACGCGAGCCCGATACGGAGGCCCGTATCGGCAATTACCTGCGTCGTCGCCAGCAGGAGGACGGCGGCTGGCCACTGTATGAGTCTGGCGCCATGGATGTCAGTTGCAGCGTGAAGGCATATTACGCGCTGAAGCTGGTGGGCGACGATCCCGAGGCCGCTCACATGCGGCGTGCGCGCGAGGCCATCCTTGCCCAGGGTGGTGCCGCACGCGCCAACGTGTTCACACGCATCACACTGGCCTTGTATGGTGAACTGCCGTGGCGCGGCGTGCCGGTGGTTCCCGTGGAACTGGCGTTGCTGCCGCGATGGTTTCCGGTGAGCCTGCTGAGCGTATCGTACTGGTCGCGAACCGTTGTCCTGCCGCTGTCGATCCTGTGCAGCCTCAAACCGCGCGCGGCCAACCCGCTGGACGTGCACGTGCGTGAGTTGTTCACGACGCCGCCGGAACAGGAAAAGCATTACTTCGGCAGGCCAAAGTCGAGAATGGCACGCGTGGCCCTTCGCCTCGACGCCATCGGTTATCACCTGGAAAAGCTCATGCCCGGCTTCGTGCGCCGGTTTGCCATCAGGCGCGCGGAGAAGTGGCTGCTGCCGCGCCTCAACGGCCTGGATGGCCTCGGTGCCATTTTCCCTGCCATGGTCAATGCCTGCGAGGCATTGGACCTGCTTGGCTACGACGAGCACGCGTCGCCCCTGCGCGAGGCGCGCGAGTCCTTGCGCAGGCTGCTCATCCGGCATGGCGACGAAGTCTATTGCCAACCCAGCATTTCCCCGGTGTGGGACACCGGCTTGAGTTGCCTGGCGATGGAGGAGGATGCGCGCGGAAAACCGAACCCCGAACTCGATGCCGCGATTGACAGGGCCGTGGCGTGGCTGGTCGATCGGCAGATCCTGGACGTGCGCGGCGACTGGGCCTTCCGCCACCCGCGCCTGGCCGGTGGCGGCTGGGCTTTCCAGTACAACAACGCCTACTATCCCGACCTGGACGACACCGCCGTGATCACCTGGGCGATCCATCGCTCGCCGCGGTCCGGCGCCCGCGCCGAGTGTATCCGGCGCGCCGCCGACTGGCTTGTCGGGATGGCCTCGCGCAACGGCGGTTTTGCGGCCTTCGATTCCGACAACGACCACTACTGGCTCAACGAGATCCCGTTTGCGGACCATGGCGCATTGCTCGATCCACCCACCAGCGACGTCAGCGCGCGCGTCCTGACGCTGCTGGCGCAGCTGGATCGGCCATCGGACCGCCAGGCCCGCGACAAAGTGCTCGCCTTTCTGCGTGGTGAACAGGAAGCCGACGGCAGCTGGTTCGGCCGCTGGGGCACCAATTACATTTACGGCACGTGGTCGGTCCTGACCGCCATGGCGGCTGCCGGCGTCGACGCCGATGATCCCGCGGTGTCCCGTGCGGTCGCGTGGATGAAGGATCACCAGCGCGAAGACGGCAGCTGGGGCGAGACCAACGATACTTATCTCGATCCGTCGCTGGCCGGTACCGATTTCCGTGGCAGCGCGGTACAGACGGCATGGGCGCTGCTGGGCCTCATGGCAGCGGGCGAGGCGGGCAGTGAGGCGGTCGGGCGCGGCATTGCCTGGTTGATCGAACAACAGGACGAGCATGGACATTGGCATGACCCCGGCTTCAACGCGGCCGGGTTTCCACGCGTCTTCTATCTCAAATACCACGGATATGCCTATTGCTTCCCTTACTGGGCGCTGGCCCGCTACCGATGCGAGCGGCGCCACGCCGGTGATTGAGGTCGGCATCGTCGCCGCCATGCCGGCCGAGGCCGCGACCTGGGCGGCGCGCGGACACCCCGGGCAACACGCGCGGCACGTCGGGCGCTGGCACATCGCGACATCGGGAATCGGCATGGCCTGCGCCGAACAGGCGGCACGCCAACTGCTTGATGAAGGGGCCACCGCGTTGCTTTCCTGGGGCGTGGCGGGCGCATTGGTCGAGCCGCTGGAGGCTGGCGATCTCGTCGTGCCCGAGCGTGTGGCGTCCGGCGACGCCTGTGTGGACGTGGATCCGGAATGGCGCCGCCAGATGATGCGCCGACTGGAAACGGCCGGGTTGCATGTGCGGGGAGGCGCGCTGTGGTGCCATCCGCGCATCGTGGCGGCGCCGGCGCACAAAGCGCAGCTGGCACGGGAACACGGCGTGGCCATCGTGGACATGGAAAGCGCCGCGGTGGCACGGGTCGCGAACCAGGCCGGGGTGCCGTTCATGGCCGTCAAGGCGGTCTGCGACTCGGTCGGGCAGCGCTTCCCCGACGTGCTTGCGCGCATGATCCGCGCGGACGGCTCGCGTTCCCCGCGTGGCGTCGCCGAGGCCATCTTCGAGGGGCCGCGCACCTGGCACACGCTGCTGCGCCTGCGCCGCCATTACCGGATGGCGTGTGATTCCCTGCAACAGGTGGCCGGCGTCCTGGCGCGGGAGTGATGGACGCCCGTCCACCCGTTCTCGTGACCGGCGCGACCGGCTTTGTCGGCGCCGCGGTGGTGCGCAGCCTGCTCGGTGCCGACTACGCCGTACGCGCCCTGGTCCGTCGCGACAGCCGCACGGACAACATCGACGGGCTCGACCTGGAAACCGCCGTCGGCGACTTGCGCGACCCGGACTCGCTCGACCGCGCGATGCGTGGCTGTCGCGGCGTGTTCCACGTCGCTGCCGACTACCGCCTGTGGGTCCCCGATCCGCGCGCCATGTACGCCAGCAACGTCGAGGGCAGCCGCCATGTGCTGGAGGCCGCCGCCCGCGCGGGTGTGCAGCGGATCGTCTACACCAGCAGCGTGGCGACACTGGGCCTGCATGCCGACGGCTCACCCGCGGACGAACAAACGCCGGTGACGCTCGAGGACATGATCGGCGACTACAAGCGCTCGAAATTCCTGGCCGAACAAGCGGTAGGCGAACTCGCACAGGCCCTGGGCCTCGACGTGGTCATCGTGCATCCGGCCGCGCCGGTCGGTCCGCGCGACATCAAGCCGACCCCGACCGGGCGCATGGTGCTGGACGTGGTGCGCGGGCGCGTGCCCGCCTATGTCGACTCGGGCCTGGACATCGTGCACGTGGACGATGTCGCCGACGGCCACCGCCTCGCCTTCGAGCGCGGTCGCGCGGGCCGCCACTACATCCTGGGCGGCGACAACCTGGCTCTGCGTGACATTTTCGCCCACGTCGCCCGGCTCGCGGGCCGGCGTGAACCCCGGTTGCGGATACCGCATACCGTGGTGTTGCCGGCCGCCTACGTGGCGGAACTGTGGGCGCGTGCCAGCGGCAACACGCCGTCGCTCACCGTTGCGGGCGCCAGGCTCGCGCGCAAGCACATGTACTTTTCGCATCGACGGGCCACCGACGAGCTGGGTTACCACCCGCGCCCCGCGCTTGCCGCCTTGCAGGATGCGGTGCGCTGGTTCACGGAAAATAAAGCCCGGTTTCCATGAAAGGCTTACAATGGCGGGCGCAGGCGGATCGCACGTTGGTGACGTTTGTATCGCGACATTTCTAAGGTCAATCGAGTTCTGGGAAGTTGATGCCATGGCCGGCCGGACGAGGACGCCCTGACCATGGAACCGCACGACAGGTGGCAGGAGAGCAACATGGAACGAACAGGAGCGAATCCCGGCGATCCGGATCCGGGCACCCAGGGCAGGCTCGAGCCGCAGGAACACTCCACCCGGCTGCCTGGTTTCTACCGATTGACCGTGGACGAGCGCGTCCGCCTGTTGCGCAAGCGCCGCCTGCTCACGCGCGAGGATTTCCGCGCGCTGGCCAGCGGCAGCCACCAGCTCGGCCTCGGCAAGGCCGACAAGATGATCGAGAACGTCATCGCCGTGCAGGGCATGCCGGTGGGCCTGGGTCTCAACTTTCTCATCAACGGCCATGAATACGTGGTGCCGTTGACCGTCGAGGAGCCGTCGATCGTCGCGGCGCTGAGTTCGGCGGCCAAGCTGGTGCGCTCCACCGGCGGGTTTCGCACCCGCAGCACGCGCCCCATCCTGATCGGACAGGTGCAGGTGGTGGGCGTCACCCACCCCAGCAAGGCCAAGGCCGCCCTGCTGCGCCGCAAGGACGAGATCATCAACCTGGCCAACAGCCTGCATCCCAACATGGTGGCCCGCGGCGGTGGCGTGGACGACGTGGAGGTGATGATCCATCCGGCCCCCGATGGCGGGCAGGACATGGTCGTGGTGCACCTGCTGGTCGACACCTGCGACGCCATGGGCGCCAATCTGGTCAACACCATGTGCGAGGGTGTGGCGCCGCTGGTGGAGACGATCACCGGCGGCAAGGTCTTCCTGCGCATCCTTTCCAACCTCTCCGACCGCGCGCTGGTGTGGGCCGAGATGGTCGTGCCGGTGGACAAGCTTGCCGGCAAGGGCCGCGACGGGGCCGACGTGCGCGACGGCATCATCCTGGCCAACGACCTGGCCCGGGTGGATCCGTATCGCGCGGCCACGCACAACAAGGGCGTCATGAACGGCGTCGATGCGGTGGCCATGGCGACCGGCAACGACTGGCGTGCACTGGAAGCGGCGGCACACGCCTACGCGGCGCGCGGCAAGTCCTACACCTCGCTCACGCGCTGGTACAAGAACGACGATGGCGACCTGGTCGGCAGCATCGAGATGCCAATGAAAGTCGGCATCGTCGGCGGCAACCTGCAGTCCAACCCGACGGTCGGCGTCAACCTGCGCCTGCTGGGTGTGCATACCGGGCGCGAACTGGCGGAGGTGATGGGCGCCGTCGGCCTGGCGCAGAATTTCTCGGCCCTGCGTGCGCTGGTCACCGATGGCATCCAGCAGGGGCACATGACCCTGCATGCGCGCAGCGTGGCGATGGCGGCGGAAGCACCTCCCGACATTTTCGATGCCGTCGTGGAAAAGCTGCTCGAGGGCGGCGAGATCAAGGTCTGGAAGGCGCGCGAGATCATCGCCGGCATGCGCGGCGAGGCGGCGCCGCGCCTGGTCGCCGGACGCGACCGTCGCGAGGACGAGGCCGAGTGG
>CAYOEF010000018.1:0-23149 GCA_964402805.1 uncultured Rhodanobacteraceae bacterium
GTCGTGTTGAGGGTAATGTCCTCGGGGCCCAGTTCGGTGTTCATCCACGCCATGGCCGCCTGCGATATGGCTGGCAGCGCGTCGCCCTCATGCGATGAGTAGTAGCCAAAGCGCAGGATCGACTCGTCCGGGCCGGACGGAATCATGATGAACGTGCCGAGGAGCCCGGAAAAAGGAAATTGGTAAAACGTGTTGTTCGGCCACAGGCCAACGTTGAAAAAGCAGTCGCGTTCGTGCGGGCGCCGATTCAGGGGTTGGCCATAGGCTTCGGTGACGTCCATGTTGGGAGGGCCGATGTAGGTCCACCATTTGTCATGTTGCGCCAGTTCATAACCCGTGAAATCGATGAGTGACGCCAGGTCGACATGGCATGGTCCCGAGAGCCGGAAATGGTAGCCCTCGATGGAGTTGTCCATGATCACCTTCCAGTTGGCCGGCACGGTGACTTCCGTTTCATCGACCAGATGCAGGGAATCAAGGTCCGGGAATACCTGGTATATTTTTTCCTCCGCTTCCGGAAACAGGGATTTCATCGAAGGGGCGTTGGGGTCCATGTTGAAGTAGTAGAAGCCGGCAAATTCCTCCACGCGCACCTGGGGAATGGCGAAATCCGCCTTGCAGAAGCCGTCCAGGCGGTCCGAACGCGGGGCATTTTTCAGACTGCCGTCATGCCCGTAGCTCCAGGAATGGTAAGGACAGCGAAAGACGCCGGCCTGGACACCGCGGGTCGTCGTCACCAGGCGATTGCCGCGATGCTGGCATACGTTGTGGAAGGCATGGACCTTTCCGTCGCGGTCGCATGCGCCGACCACGCTCTGGTCGAAGATTTCCCGGACGATGAAACTGCCCGGACGCGACAGTTCGTTGCGGTGCCCGAGAAGATGCCATGCGCCCATGAAAATGCGATCCTTCTCGCGGTCGAACAAAGCCGGATCGTAGAAATACCTGGACGGCAGCGTCAGCGCGCGTTCGGGGTTGCTGTAGTCCCATCGCAGTTGGGACGAGGATGGCTTGGACATCGATATCTCCGGTGGTCGTTTGTCAGGCGTGGGATGCGTTGACGCTGCGTGCTGGGCTCGTCAGTCGCGGTACTCGGGGTTTTCCCTGTCGAGCAGGCGCGTGAGGGCATCGAAGTGCAGGCGCGCGAATTGCGGGTATTCCTTCCATTGCCGGGCTGTGCGGCGCGCCACGGCGGGTTCCGCGGTGCGATACGGGCGATGCGTCGCCAGTACCGTCAGCCAGGTGCGGCAAGAGCGTTCGAAGTAGTAGAGGTTGTCGAACGCCTGGGCGACACAATCGCCCAACGCGATGAGGCCGTGCTGGCTCAGCAGGAGGATGGGGGACTCGTTGTCGGCAAGGCGTCCCAGGCGCTCGGCCTCGTCGTCCAGGCCCATGCCGTTGAATTCCGGGTCGATCGTGACCCGCTCGTAAAAGCGCATGGTGTTCTGGTCGATCGGCGGCAGCACCGGATCTTCCAGGCAGGAAAGGGCCGTGGCATACGGGGCGTGCGTGTGCAGGGCACACCGGATTTCCGGATGGTTGCGGTGGATCGCGCCATGAATGGCCCATGCCGTCGGATCGACCCGGTCCGGCTGCGCGCTGCCGCGACTGCTGACGCGGAGCAGGTCGCTCGCCCGGATCTCGGAAAAATGCAGGCCGGCGGGGTTGATGAGGAAGTCCCGCCCGTCCTCCGACAGGGCAAGGCTGAAGTGGTTGGCAGTGGCCTCGTGCAAATCGAGACGTGCCGCCCAGCGGAACGCGCAGGCCAGTTCCGCGCGCAGTGCGTGTTCGTTGGTGGCGGCGGGGTTGTCGATCATGATGCGTTCTCCGCGGGGGCTGGCGCGAATTCCATCCAGCTGGTTTTCTGCGACATGTACTTGCGCATGCCGGACAAGGCGTAATCACGGCCGATGCCGGATTGCTTGGTGCCGCCGAACGGGGTCTGGTTGCTGACCGCGTCCACGGTGTTGACGGCAACGGTGCCGGCATTGATGGCACGTGTGAGCCGGTGGGCCCGCCCGAGCTGGCTGGTCCACACCGAGGCGGTCAGTCCGTAGATGCTGTTGTTGGCGAGCGCGATGGCATCCTCTTCGGTATCGAAGAGCGTCACCCCGAGCACCGGGCCGAAGATTTCTTCCTGGGCCAGGGCGCTGTGCGGATCCACGTCCGTGAAAATGGTCGGTTCGACGTAAAGCCCGCGCCCGTCGACCTGCGTGGCGTGGCCGCCGCAGCACAGCGTGGCTTCGCCGGTGCCGCGCTCGATGTAGTGCATGATCCGGTGGTGCTGTTTGGCGTTGATGATCGCCCCGAGCGTGCACGCCGGATCCAGCGGGTCCCCGGCGGTGATTGCCGTGGTTTTCTCAAGCAGGCGCTGCAGGAATCGACTGGCGATACCGCGCTGCAGAAGCAATCGTGAATGGGCCGAGCACACCTGCCCGGCATTGGTGAAGATGCCGCCGATGGTGCAGTCGACGGCCTTGTCCAGCATGTCGCAGTCGTCGAATACGACGTTCGGGCTCTTGCCGCCGCATTCGAGCCAGACCGGCTTCATGTTGGAGTCGCCCGCGTAGCGCAGGAGCTCTTTGCCGACGGCGGTGGACCCGGTGAATCCGAGCACGTCGATGTCGTGATGCAGGCCGATCGCCTTGCCGGCCGTCGCGCCAAGGCCCGGCACCACGTTGAGCACGCCGGGCGGCAGGCCGGCATCGAGGCACAGCTGTGCCAGGCGCAGCGCCGACAGGGGCGTATCTTCCGATGGCTTCAGCACCACGCTGTTGCCGCCGGCGAGCGCCGGCGCCAGTTTGACCGTGGCGTTGTGCAGCGGATAGTTCCACGCCACGATGGCGCCGACGACGCCGGCCGGTGCGTGGGTAATGGTTGCCATGACGCCGGGGCCGACGGGTGCGACCTCGTCGTAATTCTTGTCCTGCAGTTCGCCGAACCACTGGAACAATCCCGCTGCCTCGGCAATGTCGCCCCGGGCTTCGCTGATGCGTTTGCCGGCGTCCAGTGAATCCAGGACCGCCAGTTCGTCGGCGTGCAGGCGGATCTGCGCGGCGATGCCGAGCATGACGTCCTTGCGTTCGGCCGCGCTGGCACGCGACCAGTCGCCACGCCTGAAGGCGGAGCGCGCCGCCGCCACCGCCGCGTCGACGTCCGGCGCCGCGCACGCGGCAACGTCGGCCAGCACGTCACCAGTCGCCGGGTTGCGGGTTTCGAACGTTTCTCCCGAGCGGGAGGGCACGCTGGACCCGTCGATGAACGCCAGGACCGGGCGCTCGACGCGGGCTGCCAGATCGTGCCAATAAGTGCTGTCTCGTACGGGCATTTGCGGATGACTCCTGATGCAGGCGTGGTTTACAGGTCGAGTACGAGGTGAGCGCCAACCGGACGTGACACGCACACGTACATCACGCGGTTGTCGGCCTTCTCGTCGTCGCTCTGGACGGCGTCCCGGTGATCGACCGCGCCTTCCAGCACGCCCACGGCGCAGGTGCCGCAGATCCCCTCGCGACACAGGCAGGCCGGGGACAGGCCCTCGCGTTCCAGCGCTTCAAGCAGCGTTTCCTGCGGCTGCAGATCGAAATCGATTCCCGATCGACGCAGTTCCACCCGACACGTGCGGGGTGCATCCGCAGGCGCCCCGGCGATCGTGCGCAGCGGCAGGTTCCGGAATCGCTCGAACCGGACCTGGCCACCCGGCCAGGCGACGGTTGCCCGACTGATCGCCGCGAGCAGCGGTTCGGGGCCGCAGGCATAGATGTGTCGACCGGGTGTGGCCTTGTCGACGAGGGCCGTGAGATCGGGCAGACCCGCCTCTTCGTCGACGTGAAGGTGGAACGCACCGGACGGCAGCAGGGTTTCGAGTTCCGCAAGAAAAGCCGCGCGTGCACGCGTGCGGACGAGGTAATGAAATGCGACCGGCCGTCCATGCTCGACAAGCTTTCGCGCCATCGCCAGCATGGGGGTCACGCCGATGCCGCCAGCAATGAGCTGGAAGGAATCAGCCGTCTCGTCGAGCATGAAGTTGTTGCGCGGACCGGTGATGGCCAGGTGGTCGCCGGTTTGCAGCCGGTCGACCAGATAGCTGGATCCGCCGCGCGATGCGGACTCGCGCAGCACCCCGATCACGTAGCTGGCCGGCGTCATGCCGGGATTGGTGATCGAGTATTGCCTGACCAGTCCGTCGGGCAGGTGCACGTCGACATGGGCGCCGGCCTCGGCGGCGGGCAGCGCCCGGCCATCGGCGGCGGCCAGTTCGATGACCTTGATTCCCGCGCACGCCAGCCATTGCCGTTTGACGACAACCTCGCGCGGCGCCGTGTCGACGGTGGGGCAGGGCGAGGCGGGAATGCCGTGGATGCCGCGGTCGGTCCCGCGATCCGGTGATTGCGCGTGACGGGGCACGCCGACTTTGATGCTGTTCGTGCCGATCATCGCTGCCGGGCCTCCCATTGGGGGTGAATCCATACCGGAGCATCCGAGGGCGGCAACGGGTCGCGGCCGCGAATCATGTCGCTGGCCTTCTCCGCGATCATGATCGTGGGCGCGTTGGTGTTGCCGCTGACCAGGGTCGGCATGATCGAGGCATCGACGACGCGCAACTGGCGCATGCCGTGGACGCGCAGTTGGCTGTCGACCACCGCCGTGGCGTCGCCGGGAGGTCCCATGCGACACGTGCCGGCGGCGTGGTATCCGGTTTCCGTGACCCGGCGCGCCCAGGCGTCGAGGTCGGTGTCGCTCGTCGCGGCCGCGCCGGGGGTGATCTCGTCGCCACGCAGACCGTCAAACGCCGCCTGCCCGATGATTTCGCGCACGCATCGTGCCGCATCGCGCATGTCGGCCCGGTCCTGCTCGCTTTGCAGATAGTTGAAGAGCACCGCCGGCGGGTCGGTCGGCCTGGCCGAGCGCAGTCGTACCGAACCCATACTGGTCGGCCGCATGAGGTCGATGTGGACCTGGAACGCATGCGCCGGCACGACGTCTTCCGTACCCGGCTTGATCGCGAGCGGCATGAACGTGAGCTGCGCGTTGGGATGGCGTACGCCCGCCCGGGTGCGGATGAACGCCTCCGCCTCGAACTGGTTGCTGGCGCCAAGCCCGCTCCGGTTGGCGAACCAGCGCGCCCCGAGCCACCATTTGCGCGGTGCTTTGGTCCAGGGATAGATCGAGACCGGCCGCCGTGACCGCCACGAAAGGATCGCATCCGGATGGTCACACAGGTTGCGCCCGACACCAGGCAGTTCATGGACCACCGGGATGCCGTGCGGTTCGATGCCGTCACGCGGGCCGATACCCGAGAGCAGCAGCAACTGCGGCGAGTTGATCGCGCCACCCGCCAGGATGACTTCGGCATTGGCGCATGCCTGCGCGTCCCGCCCGCCCTCGCGCCATGCCACGCCGGTGGCCACGTCCCGTTCGACGAGGATTTTCTCGACGAGGACGCCGGTCCTGACCGTCAGGTTGGGGCGTGCCAGCGCCTGTCGCAGGTAGCCGCGCGCGGTGCTGCAGCGGTGCCCGTGCCATGTGGTTCGATCAGCCCGGCCGAAGCCCTCCTGCCGATAACCATTGGCATCGTCCGTGCGGGGATAGCCCGCCTGCTGTCCGGCGGCAATGAACGCGGCATCCAGCAGCGCCGACGGCCGGCCGGCGGTGACGCCAAGCAAGCCATCGCCGCCGTGGTAGTCGTTCGCCCCGTTTTCGTGGTGTTCGGAACGGATGAAATAGGGCAGCACGTACCGATAGCCCCAGTTCGTGCAGCCACGTTCTTCCCAACCGTCATAATCGAGCGCGTGGCCGCGCACGTACATCATGCCGTTGATCGAGGACGAACCGCCCAGCACCCGGCCCCGCGGTGTATAGATGCGGCGGCCGTCAAGCCCTGGTTCCGCCTCCGAGTAGTAATGCCAATTGAACCGCTCGGACTGGATTGCCTTGCCCATCGCCGAGGGCATGTCGATCAGCCAGGATTTGTCGCGCGGTCCCGCTTCCAGAAGCAGGACCCGGGTGCGCAGGTCTTCGGTCAGGCGGCAGGCCAGCACGCAGCCCGCCGAACCGGCGCCTACAATGATGTAATCGTATGCGTTGCCCATGCGTCGTTGCCCCTGCGCTAGCCGCAAATGCCGCCGCCGTCGACCGGCAGGATCGCCCCGTTGACGAATGAGGCCGTGTCGGAAGCGAGGAAGGCGATGGCCGCGGCAACTTCCGTGGTACGTGCCATGCGGCCACAGGGTGCGCGCTCGCGCGCCGCTTTCAGATAACCATCGGGGTCCCCGGAGGCCGTTGCGGCGCGCTGGATCATGTCCGTGTCAACATTGCCCGGACACACGCAGTTCACGCGCACGTCCGGCGCCAGTTCGAGCGCCATGGTGCGCGTCAGGTTGACTACCGCTCCCTTGGATGCCGAATACGCCGCGCCGAGTTTGTAGCCGACGATTCCGGCGTCCGAGGCCACGTTGACGATGCTGCCTTTTGCCGCGCGCAGCAGGGGCAGCGCGGCCTGGGAACAGAAGAACACGCTGCCGACGTTCAGCGTCATGTGCGCGTCCCAGTGCACCTGGTCGACGGATTCAAGGGAACGCTCCTCGAAAATGCCCGCCGCATTGACCAGGATATCCAGTCCGCCAAGCGCGCCTGCCGCTTCCTCGACGACTTTCGCGCAGGCATCGCGGGATTCCAGCGAACCGATGGCCGGTATCAGGTCGTCCCCGCCGATCGTGTTGGCCAGCGCGTGGAAACGGCCCGCCGAGCGGGTACCGACCGCGATGCGCGCGCCGTCGTAACGGAACCATGCAACCGTCGCCGCACCGATGCCACCGGTGCCTCCGGTAACCAGAACGCGTTTGCCGTCAAACAACATCCGACCTCCGAAAAGCTTTGCGCCAAAGGGAGTTCATGCACCACGCGGGGTGTCATGCCGGACGGGTACCTGACGTGTACGTAGATGCCGTTGGCGTCCTGTCCGCGGTACCTGCCCGGGTATGGTTCGAATGCAAGCTAGCAGTGCCGGACGTGGGCCGATTGACGGCAATCGACACGGATGCGATGTACGATTGACTTCAAACGTCACATGACGTCGTTATGAATCAATATATGATGACAACTGTAAACACGATGAGGAGAGTGCAACGCACTCATAGATCGGCTACATGACGTCAATACGGCTGTGTAGCCTCCCGAGGATGGTACGCACTGGTGGCGGCGCCGGCCATCATGGACATTGATGCATTACGACATATTTGTCGCCAATGGCAGGCGCCTGGATACACCCCGTGGTGTCATCGGGAGCGTCGAAACCGCCTCGCCGGCGGCACGCGTTGGCCCGTAATTCCGCCGTGCTGGCGGGTTCGCGAATGGTTGGGGTCCTGTCCCGGCGGTGGCCCGGAAATACAGGTTGAATGCTGGCCCGTGGGTGTACGTCGGACAATGCACAGGCAGCCGGCTTGACGCCACGGTGCGTGGGAAGCCCCGGCCTCCCCGTGGTGGGCGGCCGGCACTCCCTTGTTCCGGCGCCACACCACGGCTGACAGCAAGCGGACGCGTACGGGCGCCGCCGTCACGTCATTCGTTTTCCGACGGCTTCTGTGGTGTTTTTTGTTTCATCAGGTCCAGTGCTTTCTGTTGCTTCTCCTGTTGCTGAGCTGCCTGTTCACGCTGTTTTTGCAATTGCTGCTGTTGTTTCTCCTGTTGTTTCTTTTCATGCTTTGTCGTGAACGCAGGCGCCTGGGAGAGCTCCTTCTTCGTGACATCGACGACCGCCACTCCCTTTTCCGGGTTGATATTCCTTACCTCGGTCCAGGGAATGCCGACATTCTTCTGGCCAATGCCGAGGAAGCCGCCGACACCGACCACGATACCGACCAGTTGGTGCTGTTTGTTCATGATGAGGTCATTGATCGTGCCGATCTGTGCCGCGTCCTTGCCCGTGCCGTTTTGTATCGACATCCCCATGATGGACGACGCCAGGACCTGCGAGGACTTCTGAACGAAGATGATCTTGCCGCCAGACCCTTGCTGCGCCACGTTGGCATCGGACTGTTCGCCGGATGACTGTGACTGCACGTCGGTACTTTGGTTTCCGGTCTGGCTCGCCGCCTGCGCGGTGATGCCGAACGACAGCAACCCGGCTGTCGCAAGTGATATGAAAATTGATTTTGAGACTTTATTCAAACGGTACATGACAAAATCTCCGTTATCGTTTTGGGATGATGCCGTTGCGATGCGCCCGTGTAAACCGCCGTCCAGGCAGGATGTGCATCGCCACTTTTGGAGGAACGGCATTCTCAGCCTAACACGGATATTTTTATGATTACTGAATGCGCACCATCCCGACACGACCCTGATATCGGTATGAACGATGAACGACGAATAACGAGGCATGGTGATAAAGTGCGTCGTACAGATGGTATTAAGGTATGGCTGCGTATCGAATATGCCAATCTATCACGTGTGATCATGTCATAGCTTAATGGAAGCTATTCATGGAGGGTCATGGATGGTATTGCCGCACGGGAAACACTGGTGTAACTGGTGAATTGAAGCAATCATTGCGTGATACGTTACGGGTTTCTACAGCAACCATTAAGCTTCGCCAATTGGGCGCCTTGCCGCCTGGAGGTCCGTTCAATTCCGGGCAATCAATGAACACAACCGAAAGGGAGGATTGGACGCCTGCCATGCGTGGCGGGATAATCGGTTCCCCCGGTAGTTGGTGCATGGATACGTTCACGCAAACACATGTGTCGTCCGTGGCGGTACCTGGTTCGCGAAGGGTGACGCTCAGGTGCGGGTGCGGAGGTTCCGGCATCGCCGGTGCTGACCCGTTCTTCCCGTCACAAATCGCATCCCCATGAAAGCAGCGCGACGTATCGACGTCACTGGAGGTGATCCACATGCGCATTTCACATCTTCGAACCGCACTGGTTGCCGTGTGTATTGCCGCTGCGTTGGCGCTTCAAGGCTGCGTGCTCGCCGCGGCGGGTGCTGGCGCGGCCGGCGGCTATGCGGCCAGCCAGAACGGGTACGGCGTGCAATCGCCGGTCAAGAAGGATTCCTCTGGCGGGTACAAGGTTCAGAATCCGATCACCCACGATGACTGCAAGGACGATTCGGATACGAAAAACACGCAGTGCAACAAGTAGTGTTGGTGTCGAAGGCAGATGGCGCAAAGCGAAAATGTCCCTTGCCGCCGACGTGGCCGCATGGTTCGTCGCGGCAGGTCGTCCCATCTCGCGGTTGACGCGTTGACAGCAATGTGATCCACTGCCGCGGAGGGGTTCGCCGCATTCGCATTCTGGCGGCGACCAGCGCTGCAAGGTGCATCCGCGGGGAACGAGGGCTTGGCACGGATGCGAGGGTAACTGACTGTTGCTTTCGCTCGATTGGGCGTGGCAACGGACAGGCATGTAAACCGACTGCCCGGGGTGACGAAGGGGGGTCCATGTCGCGCAATGGCAAATCGCTTCTGCTGTACCAAAAACCGACCGTTCTTGATCGAACCGTCCATCGTGGCCTGCGGCTGAAATCGCTGCCGCCGGATTTCGGTTTTGCGCGCGAAACGAACTCCATTCCCGTCACCGGCGCCGAGTTTGCGACGGCTGCGGCCTCGTACCCGATTGTCTTCGCGGGCAAATCGACGGACGACCTGGTGGCGTGCGCACTCGTCGGCTTGCGCGCGGATGAGAATCTTTTTGTCCAGGATGATGGCGCGTGGCCAGTGGGTTACGTCCCGGCCTTCGTGCGCCGCTATCCATTCGCACTGGCCGAGAAGCCCAATGGCGGCTTCCATGTATGCGTGGACGCGGCCCATGCCGGCATTGGCGAGGACGAGGGCGAACCGCTCTTCGACGAGGACGGCAAGGAACGGCCCGTGCTCAAGCACGCGGTTGCATTTCTGCGTGATTTCCAGGGGCAGTTCCAGCGTACCCGGGAATTCGTGTCACGCGTCGCTGCCCTGAAGCTGTTCGAACCCAAGGTCGTCAAGGTCGTGACCGGCAATGGCGAGACGTCGCACGTGTTGCGCGATTTCCACGTCATTGACGAAAAGCGGCTGCTTGCAATCGACGACCACGATCTTCGCACGCTGTTTGCCAACGGGGAGTTGGGGTGGATTTACGCGCACCTGATTTCCCTGCTGCGCCTTTCCGCGTTGCAGGAGCGCCTCGACAGGCACCTGACCGATGCGGCTGCCGGCGTTTCCGGGGACGATGGCGGCAACACATATCACGGCGTTCGCGACAAAGGGGATACCGTTATCTAGACCAATTCCCGCTGTGTACCGACCAGCGCCATTCACCGGTGGCCACAAACCCGGGGGTGCGATGATGAAACGCACCGCGATGGTCGATGAACTGTCATGACCCCAACCAGGAGCGGACCTGGGGGGTGATTCCTTGGATCGGGGGACGTGGAATCATGAGCCGTATACACGAATATCTTGAGCCCGGGTTCCGGGTACGGGTAGTGGAGTTTGTGCGCGAGCGGGGGTCGAATCTCCGACAGGTGCGCCGCGATCCGGATTTGTTGGAAAACACCGTGCGTCGATGGGCGTGAACGGTCGGTGCGCGCAAAAGTACGACGCCGGCCCGCGCGATGGGGCTGCCGGTTCCATGTCAGCTGCCGGGTAGTGCATTGGTGAGCCGGGGCGGGCGAATCCGCGCATGCGCTGTACGGCAGCATTCATCCTGGCACCGGGCCGTCGCCGCATTGGCCACGCTTGCCGTGGCGTTGCCGTGCTGCAATGTGATGGCACAAGCCACGTCGCTGCCGCCGACCGTGCAATCGGGCGCCATCGGGCAGCAGAACCAGCGCATCCAGCAGGATTACCAGGAGCAACGCGGGCAGCGAAAGGTGCAGCCCGGCGGCAAGGTCATCATCAAACCGGAGCGGGCCGAACAGCCGGCCAAGGGCAATGCCAAGATATCATTCGTCCTGAACAAGATAGAATTCAACAAGTCACACTTCCTGAGTGACGAACAGCTTCAAGCAATCGTGGCGCCGTATGTCGGCAAGCGCGTCACCTTCGCCACGCTCCAGGACATCATTGACGCGGTCAACGCGCTGTACAAGTCGCAGAAAATCGTCACCGCCCGTGCGGTTTTGCCACCGCAGGCGATTCACGATGGCGTCGTCCATATCACCCTGGTCGAAGGCCGGGTTGGCGAGGTCGCGATCAGGGGCAACCGGTATACCGGCGATCATTTCATCCGTTCACGCGTGTCGGCCAGGCCGGGCCAATGGGTGGATTCCCACGCGCTGCAACGGGAGCTGGTGTTTTTCAACCGCACCACGGACATGCATTTGCAGGCCCTGCTGAAGCCGGGAACATCGGCGGGCCTGACCGATATCGACCTGCTGGCCCAGGAACCACCGCGCATGAGTGGCGATGTGTTCGTGGACAACGCCGGCGTGGACAGCACCGGTCGCGAGCGGCTTGGCGCCACTTTCGCCTTCAATGGCCTGTTCGGCATTGGCGACCAGTTCAATGCCTACGCGGCGCATTCGCGTGGCGATACCGATGGCACGATCAGCTACCGTGTCCCGGTCAATACGCGTAATGGACGTTTGGGCTTCAGTTATTCCCGCGGCAGCATCAATATCATCGACGGCCCCTTCAGCCAGCTCGATATTACCGGGGATACCACCACGGCGACGCTGCAGATGACGCAGCCGCTCGTGGCAACGCAGAACTGGCTGGTCGGGATCAACGGAGGCTTGTCGCGGATCGCGTCATCCACGGACGTTTCCGGCGTCGAGATCAGCAACAGCAAGATCAATGAACTCAGTCTTGGATTCGGCGCGACCTGGTTCGGGCCACACCACCGTGTTTCCACGTCGGGGGTCATTTCCCAGGCACGCACCAACCAGGCTCTTGATGGCAGGAACGACTTTCACATCTTCACCGGGTCGATATCCGGCCTTGGGCAGTTCGCGAAAAACTGGGCCTACCAGTTGAGCCTGAATGGCCAATGGGCCTCCAGTGACACCTTGCCGGGGTCGCTCCTGTTCCAGATCGGCGGCCTGGGCAGCGTGCGCGGTTATCAAAGCGGCACCTTGGCCGGGCCGCGTGGCTATGTCGCCAGCGTCGCACTGCATCGCTACTTTGGGCGCAAATGGGATGTCTACGGCTTTTTCGACCATGGCACGGTCTTTGCCGCGTCTCCAGGTTCCGACTCGATAAACGGTACCGGCCTGGGCGTATTCTGGCAGCCCTTGCAGTCCATTGACGTCAGTCTTGACGTCGCCAGGGCGCTTGACACGGTCACTTCGTACCAGACCGGCACGCGCGTGGATTTTCGCGTCAACTGGCATTGGGACCGTGATTGAACCGGCATCGGCGCCGCCGTTCGCGGCCTGTATTCCGCTGTCGGCCTCGAGACGCGGCGGGCGTTCTGGCGTCATTGGCCTTCGTCGGCACGTGTGCGTCACGCAGGCCGGCGCGGGCGAAACCGTGGCGTAGGGTGTCACACGGCGGCCTGCGGCGCGCTTTGGCTCTTGTCATAGAACCCGGACTGGTCGAAGCAGCACACCCGCTTTTTGCCGGAAGCAAGCATCTGGCAGGCATTTTCCACCCGCCGCTCGCGTGTCTTGGCCTGTTTGGCCGATTCGATCCAGTGGACCCAGTCGACTCGCGCGATAGTCGTCGTGGCCTCCCACGTTTCGCGCGCCTGGGCCGAGGCTGCCAGGGCCTTGCGCAGGTCCGGCGGGACAGTCGGTTCCGGTTCCTCCGCCAAGGGGGCGATCTCGAACCCGACCGTGTCCCCTGCCGTCACGCCGGCGGCCTCGCACAGGGCTCCGCTGATCTTCAGCCAGTGGCTCAGCCGGCCATCCGGTTCCAGTGTGGCCTGGAACGGGCGACCGTTGATTGAACCGGCCACCGTGGTTCTGCCGCGCCGTGGAAGCATGTCGCTCACCGCCTTCGGCAGGACCACGAACGCCCACGCCGCGTCCGTGCCGGGGTTGGCCGGGCGAAGCAGTTTCGCGTCGAAGCGGGTCGTGGTGCTGATTCGGGTCATGGCGTTTGGCGTGGAATCGTTTCTGCACACCGTGCACGTGGTGGCGTCATACCCGGGTGGAACTGGAAATTGTCGCCCGATGGCCCAGGCGCTCAGACCTCGACCGCTTGTAACGATACCAGCTTGGCGCCACCCGCGACCCACTGCGTGGCGAGTTCCCTGAACCCGAACCCGTCATGAAACGCCCGCGACGCCGGATTCGGGGGAACGATGTTGTACTCGCACGTTATGGTGCCGATCCGCTGTGCCCGTGCGAAGGCGAACAGCGTGTCATAGAGCTGCCTGCCGATCCCGCGTCCCGAAAAATCCGCGTCCACGACAATGCGGTCGACATACAGGAACCGCGGAAAACGCGACGCGAACCAGCCGTAGTTTTCATTCTCGTAGGGAACACCATCCTGGAGGGCGATCAGGAACGCCACGACCCGGTTTCCAACGGTCGCGACCGTCGCATGGGCGGACATGCGCACCAGTGACCGAAGCCGGTCCATGTCCATCGGGCTGGTCTTCTGAACCTCGGCGTCATTGAGCGCGATGATTGCCGGAAAATCGGACTCGGTAACGGTACGTGTATCGACCATATCCTCCCTCGCGGTGCGCATCATGGGACGGCAGCGGGCGTGTGCGCGGCGAATCGTCCGTCATGCCGCACCCGCCGGTCCTTCGTGGCGGCCGGTCGAGTCGCGATCCCGTTTGTATTGCCTGGTGAGCGGGAATGGCGGCAGCCATGACTCACGCCGGATCGTCCACAGTTCGTAGGTCGGCTTGAATTGATCGGGGGCATCGAGCGAACCCAGATACACCTCGATTTCGTCGCCGTCACGACCGAATACCGACGACCCGCAGCGGGGACAGAAGTGCCTCCCGTCGTAGTCACGCGTTTCGCCCTCGATCGTCACCGCGTCGTGCGAAAACACTGCCGAGGCATGAAACACCGCGCCGTGATGCTTGCGGCAATCAAGGCAATGGCAAAGCCCCACACGGTAGGGAACTCCCGATGCCACGAACCGGACGTTGCCGCAAAGGCAACCGCCTGTGAACTCGCTCATGATGGGTCTCCCGACGGTTTCATGGCGATTGTGCGCCATCAAGTGGTGTAACAGAGGTCATCGATGGCCCTCGGGTCTGATTGCACATCTGAACCCGCCTGGGGAACTGCTGGTGACAGGGGAGATGATGCCACCACAAGGGCTATTGGAGAAGAATGCGGAAACCGATGCGTTGCGCGAAATGATCGGCTTCACCAGTCGACGGCTGATGGAGCCGGGGGGCCGGGGCACGCAGCCGAGACAAATTCCGGCACACCATCCACGATCGCCGTGGCCTGCCAGTGGCCGGTAACGTACCGCAACGTCACTTCAACTCCGGTGTTCTTGCCGAAGATGCCGACTTTGTGCCGATTGGGGCAGTACGTAATGGTCGGTACAGAAGCTTGAAAAAAAGTGAACGGGTGTGGTACACCATCGCTTTCCGACATGAGCTGTTCAGTACACGCTCAGGTCGGCCATGGGACTTCGCGGGGATGTGGCGATGGCTAAGTCAAGCAGTCAAAAATTCATTGCGCGCAATCGTGCGCCGCGCGTGCAGATCGAGTACGACGTCGAGCTGTACGGGGCACACAAGAAGGTTCAGGTGCCGTTCGTCATGGGGGTGATGTCGGACCTGTCGGGAGCCAACAACAGCGAATTGCCGTCGGTCGGTGATCGCAAGGCGTTGGAAATCGATGTCGACAATTTCGACCAGCGCCTGCAGGCGATGAAACCCAGGGTGTCCTACAACGTGCCCAATACCCTCACCGGCGAAGGCAACCTCAACGTCGACATCACCTTCGAGAGCATGGACGACTTTTCGCCCGCCGCCGTGGCGCGCAAAGTGGGACCCATTGCAAAACTGCTCGAAGCACGTACCCAGCTTGCCAATCTCAATACCTACATGGACGGCAAGGCGGGCGCGGAAAAACTCTTGTCCGAAGCCATCCGCGACCCGGCGCTGCTGCAGTCGCTGGCATCAGCCGCCAAGCCGGAAGATGAGGATGCCGGCGATACCGGTTCCGACGACGCACAGGGCAAGGAGTAATCGTCATGGCTGAAGAAGAAAAGGCAACTGCGGCGACCGCCGGCGCTGCGGAACAGACTGTCGAGGGTGGCAACGATTTCGCCGCACTTCTGAACAAGGAATTCAAGCCCAAGAGCGAACGTGCGCGCGAGGAAGTGGAGAGTGCGGTAAGCACGCTCGCCGAGCAGGTGTTGAACAAGGGGGACATTGTTTCCGAGGATCTCACCGAGACCATCAACGCCTACATCGCCGAGCTGGATCGTCGCATCAGCGAACAGCTCAACGAGGTGATTCATCATCCCGATTTCCAGAAACTCGAATCCGCCTGGCGCGGCTTGAGCTATCTGGTGAACAACACCGAGACCGACCAGCAGCTGAAGATCCGCGTCCTGAACATCTCCAAGAAGGAACTGGGCAAGACGCTCAAGCGTTACAAGGGTACGGCGTGGGACCAGAGCCCGGTTTTCAAGAAGGTCTATGAAGAGGAATACGGCCAGTTCGGCGGCGAGCCCTATGGTTGCCTGGTGGGTGATTACTACTTCGACCACAGTCCGCAGGACGTGGAATTGCTGTCGGGTATTTCGCAGGTGGCTGCCGCTGCGCATGCACCGTTCATTTCCGCGGCCAACCACACGTTGCTGGGGATGGACAACTGGAACGAGCTTGCCAATCCGCGTGACCTGTCCAAGATTTTCTCGACGCCGGATTACGCTGCCTGGCGTTCATTGCGCGAATCAGACGATTCACGGTACGTCGCGCTGACCATGCCGCGCACCTTGTCGCGTCTGCCCTATGGCGCCAAGACCGACCCGGTGGAAGAGTTTGATTTCGAGGAAGATACCTCCGGCGCCGATTCGTCCAAGTACTGCTGGCAGAATGCGGCATACGCGATGGCCGTGAACATCAACCGCTCGTTCAAGCTTTATGGTTGGTGCTCGCGGATTCGTGGCATCGAGTCGGGTGGCGCGGTGGAGGGACTGCCGGTCCATACGTTCCCGAGTGATGACGGTGGCGTGGACATGAAATGCCCGACCGAAATCGCCATTACCGATCGCCGCTCCGCCGAGCTGGACAAGCTGGGCATGATTCCGATGGTGCATCGCAAGAACTCGGACATGGCCGCGTTCATCGGTGCGCAGTCGTTGAACAAGCCCGAGGAATACGACAATCCGGATGCCACCGCCAATGCAGCATTGGGCGCTCGTTTGCCCTACATGTTCGCCTGCTGCCGCTTCGCGCATTATCTCAAGTGCATCGTGCGTGACAAGATTGGCTCGTTCAGCAGTCGCGAGCAGGTACAAAGTTGGTTGACGAACTGGGTCCTGCAATATGTGGATGGCGATCCCGCCAATTCCAGCGAGGAGACCAAGGCGCGCAAACCACTGGCGGCTGCAGAAGTGGTGGTCGAAGAGGTGGAGGGTGCGCCGGGCTATTACTCCTCGAAGTTCTTCCTCAGGCCGCATTATCAGCTCGAGGGTTTGACGGTGTCGTTGCGTCTGGTGTCGCGCCTGCCGTCGGCGCAAAAAGCCTGAGCCGACCTCCCCGTCAGTTTTGGCGACCCCGCGTTGCCACGGCGTTACACGCTTGCGCGTGAGCATGTACAAGGGCTCGGTTGACGACGCCCTGTTTCCCAACTCCCAACAGGAGATACATCATGGCTTTTGACATGCACCTGAAGTTCGCGGGTGGCAAGGTTAAGATCGAAGGGGCATCCAATCATGCCAAGCACAAGGACGAGATCCCGGTCCTTGCCTGGTCGTGGGGCGTCTCCAACACCGGCGATCTGCATTCCGGAGCAGGTTCCGCCAGTGGTGGCAAGGCCCACGTGCAAGACCTCTCGATAACCAAGTATGTGGACGGGTGCTCCAACGCCCTGCTCAATGCCTGCTGCACGGGCGCGCGTACCGATCAGGCCTGGTTGTACGTCACCAATGCAACGGGCGAGCAGACCGACTTTCTCACGATCGAGTTCAGTCAGGGTGTATTGATCACAAGCGTGTCGACCGGTGGCACGGGTGGTGAGGATCGACTGACCGAGAACGTCACGCTGCATTTCGGCAAGTTCAATTACGCCTTCCAGGAGCAGACGACGGAGGGTGGTGCCGAAGGCGGCAAGAAGGAATTCACGTACGACATGACCCAGGTGAAGGGAACGTGAGTTGCTCCCCGTATGCGTGCACGGACGCCTGGATGCGTCCGTGAGGCACCTAGTGGCGGATTGCAATGACAGCTGAAACGGCCCTGCAACAAGGCCATCTCGACGAGGCCCTCAAGCTGCTGACCCAGGACGTACGCCGCAACCCGGCGGATGCCAAGCTGCGCGTATTCCTTTTCCAGTTGCTAGCCTTGCGTGGCGACTGGGAACGGGCGCAAACGCAGTTGGGCGTGGTTGGCGAGCTTGATCCGGTCAACACGCTGATGGTCACCACGTACACGGCACTGTTGCGCAGCGAGGCGGTGCGCGCCGGGGTATTTGCCGGCCAACGCAACCCGGTCGTGATTGGCGAACCCGAGCCATGGCTTGCCTTGTTGTTCCAGGCGCTTGCACTGGATGCCCGCGGGTCGCACGCCCAGGCAATGCCGCTTCGCACGCAGGCGCTGGATCAGGCCGAGGCACGCGGGGGTCGTATCGACGGCGAGGCGTTCGAGTGGCTGGCTGACGCGGACATGCGTTTTGGTCCGTGCCTGGAAGTGGTGCTGGAAAGCGGTTACGCGTGGGTGCCGTTTACGCGCTTGAGCAAGCTTGCCTTCGAGCCGCCGACCGACCTGCGCGACAAGATCTGGTTGCCCGCACACCTGACCTGGACCAACGGTGGCGAGGCGGTGGGCTTCGTGCCGGTGCGCTATCCCGGCTTCGAGCACGAGGATGACGATGACTTTGCCCTGGCGCGCAAGACCGACTGGGTAAATGTCGCGCCGGACGTCGATGTCGGTCGTGGCCAACGTACGCTGGCCACCGATGCCGGCGATTACCCGTTGCTGGATGTGCGCACGATCGAATTCGAGAGCGCATAACCGAGGTGCGCGATGGCTGAACTTACTCCGCAGGAACGGCTGCAGCCATCGCTACTTGACCGCTTGACAGACAATGAACCCGAGGTCGGCGTCGAGGGGCGCGACCAGCGCGTCATTTCCGCGTCGCGCCTGCGCGAGTGCGTTACCCGCGACCTTGCCTGGCTGCTCAATTGCGTCAACCTTGGCGAGGACGAGGCGCTGGATGCCTATCCGGAGGTTGCGCGCTCGGTCGTCAACTTCGGTATTCCGGATCTGACCGGAGCGGCGGCTTCCGGCGTCAAGGCCGATACGTTGCAGCGGCAGTTGCGCGAGGCCATCGTTGCCTTCGAACCGCGGTTGACGCCAGCCACCCTGCGAGTGAACGTGCAAGCCGACATGGAGCGGATGGACCAGCACTCCCTCAGTTTCCGTATCGACGCGGAGATGTGGGCCCAGCCGATGCCGCTGAATCTTTACCTGAAGACCGACGTCGACCTTGAAACGGGCCGTTTCGACGTGTCCGAGACCCTGGGGTGACCGCGATGGATCCGCGCCTGCTTCGCTATTACGACCGGGAGTTGCAGTTCGTGCGTGGCATGGGCGCCGAGTTCGCGCGCGAGTATCCCAAGATTGCCGGACGCCTCGGCCTGGAAGGTTTCGAGTGCGCCGATCCGTACGTTGAACGGCTGCTGGAAGGGTGTGCATTCCTTGCCGCCCGGGTCCAGTTGAAGCTGGACGCACAGTATCCGGTATTCACGCAGCATCTCATGGAGATGGTGTACCCGCATTACCTGGCGCCGGTACCCTCGATGGCCGTCGTGCAGCTCCACCCGGACACCAGCGAGAGCGCCCTCGCCGCCGGCCACGTCGTGGCGCGGCATACGGCATTGCAGGGCATGACCGCACCGGGTGAACGCACCGCCTGTGAATTTCGCACCGCACACGACGTGACACTGTGGCCGCTGGAACTCGACCAGGCCCGGTACTTCGATACGCCTTCGGCACTCGCCGCGGCCGATGTGGCGATTCCCGATAACCAGAAGGTGCGCGCAGGCCTGGGTTTGCGGTTCAACGTCACCGCCGGGGCCCAGAACAACGTGCTGACGCTCGATTCGCTGCCCGTGTTCCTGGCCGGTGCCGATGAGCTTCCCAAGCGGCTTTTCGAGCAATTGCTGGGCAATGCCACCGGTGTCGTCGTGCGCGCCACGGGGGAGAACGGCATGGTCAGCCAGTTCCTTGGCGCCGACCACATCCGGGCCCGTGGCTTCGACGATGCCGACGCGCTGTTGCCGGCAACGGATCGTTCGTTCAGCGGCTATCGGTTGCTGCAGGAATACTTCGCCTGTCCGGAACGGTTCCTGTTCGTCGAGTTCACCGGATTGCACCGCGCCATCGAGCGGCTTCCCGGAAGCAGCTTCGAGATCGTGGTCCTGTTCGACCGCAGCGTTGTGCGGCTGCACAACGCCGTCGATGCGGATAATTTCCGCTTGTTCTGCACGCCGGCCATCAACCTGTTTCCGCGTCGTGCCGACCGCATCCACCTCAAGGCCGAACACACCGAATACCACGTGCTGGCCGACCGTACCCGGCCGATGGACTTCGAGGTGCACTCGGTTTCCCAGGTCGAGGGCTTTGGTGACCGGCAGGAACCGGAACAACGCTTTTTCCCGTTTTATGGCGGCGACCAGCGTACCTGGCATGACGCCGGCACGGCCTACTACACCTTGCGCCGCGAACCGCGCTTGCCGTCGGCGCGGCAGAAACGGACCGGTGCGCGTTCAAGCTACGTCGGCAGCGAGGTGTTCATTGCCCTGGTCGATTCCGATGATGCGCCGTATGCCACTCGCCTGCGCCAGGTCGGCATGCGCCTGGAATGCACCAACCGGGATTTGCCCTTGCATCTGCCAATCGGCAAGTCGCACACGGATTTCACGCTCGATACCGGTGCCCCGGTCACGTCGATCCGTTGCGTCGCAGGCCCGACCAAGCCACGCCAGTCGATCGCCAGCGGCACCACGGCGTGGCGCCTGATAAGCCACCTGCAGCTCAATTACCTGTCGCTGCTTGGTGACGGCGCGGTGAACGGTGCCGCCGCCCTGCGCGAGATGTTGACGTTGTATTGCGATGAATACGACACGGCGGCGCGGCGCCAGATCGAAGGCGTGAAGGAAGTCGACGCGCGTCCCGTGGTCAGGCGCATTCCGATACCGGGACCGATCAGCTTCGGGCGTGGCCTGGAGATCACGCTGACCTGCGACGACGCCGCCTTCGAGGGCACCGGCGCATTCCTGCTTGGCCTGGTGATGCAACACTTTTTTGCGCGCTACGTTTCGGTCAATTCGTTTACCGAAACCGTGCTGCGTACCCTGGAGCGCAACGAGGTAGCCCGATGGCCCGCGAGGCTCGGCAAACGCCAGCTGCTGTGACGCTCGATGATGCGTTGCAGGCACGCCCGGAGGCGCTGGACTTGTTCGAGGCCCTGCGCCGCATCGAGTGTGCCTACCCCGAACGGCCACGGCTGGGCGAGTCCATCCGGCCGGCCGAGGACCCGGTGCGCCTGGGCCAGACCCCTTCGCTCGCGTTCGCGCCGCGCGACATCGACGGTGCCGATCCCGGCATCGATGGCCAGCCACCGCGGCTTCGCAACCTGGTATTCGGACTGTTCGGAGCCAACGGGCCGCTGCCGCTGCACCTGACCGAATACGTGCTCGGACGCGTCCACCATGCGCGCGACACGACGTTGGTCGGCTTCGCGGACCTGTTCCATCATCGCTTCATCAGCCTGTTCTATCGCGCGTGGGCCGATGCGCAACCGACGGTGCAGCATGACCGGCCACGGGACGACCGTTTCAGTACCTATGCCAGCGCACTGGTTGGCATGGCTACTCCCGGCCTCGCAGATCGCGACGCGTTGCCCGATCATGTGAAGCGCTACTTCGCCGGTCGCCTGGTCGCCCAGGCCCGCAATGCCGAAGGCCTGCAGCACTTGCTGCGCTGCTTTTTCAACGTGCCGATCCGGGTCATCGAGTTCGTGGGCGACTGGATGGCGCTGCCGGTGACCGCATACCTGCGCATGGGTTGTTCCCCGGAAGTGGCTTCGCTCGGGCGTACCGCCGTCATGGGGCAGGCCGTGTGGGGTGCCCAGCAGCGTTTTCGCTTGCGCATCGGGCCCTTGTCACTGGCACGGTTCAACGATTTCCTGCCGGGCACCCGGGCACTGCGCGAACTGGTGGCCGCGGTCAAGACCTACGTCGGCGAGGACAAGGCGTGGGACGTGCAGCTGGTGTTGCGCCAGGAAGAAATCCCGCCGATGCAGTTGGGCCGCTCCGGTCGCATGGGGCTGTCCACCTGGATGGGCATGCCGGTACCGGAAGCTGCCGGCACCGGCGAGGTACTGCTGAGACCGGTGGGCTGATCATGAAACCGTACACGACAGCCCATTTCCGCTGCGCCCGTACATCGGGCCGTAGCCAACCACACGACTTCGAGGATTGATCCATGGCAGACATCAGTCGCAGCGCCCTGTTCGGCAAGCTCAACAAGTTGGCCTACCGCGGGATCGAAAGTGCCACGGTGTTCTGCAAGCTGCGGGGCAATCCGTATGTCGAGCTGGTGCACTGGATACACCAGATCCTGCAACTGGAGGATTCGGACCTGCACCACATCGTCAAGCATTTCGGGATCAATCCGTCCAACCTTGCGCGTGACGTGACCGATGCGCTGGACAAGCTGCCGCGTGGCTCGACCTCCATTTCGGACCTGTCCGGCGATGTCGAGGAAGCCGTCGAGCGCGGCTGGGTCTGCGCCACGCTGATCTTTGGCGAGGCGCAGGTGCGTACCGGCTACCTGATCGTCGGCATCCTGCGCACGCGCCATCTGCGCAACGCCCTGCTTGGCATCTCCAAGGAATTCGACAAGATCAAGCCCGAGGCTCTCGGCGACGGGTTCGCCGACATCGTGGCCGGCTCGCCCGAGGATGGACAAAGCGCCAACGACGGCTTCCGCATGGGCGGCGCGGCGCCGGGTGAGGCAAGCGGCTCGATGGCCCCGGCGCAGATGGGCAAGCAGGAAGCCCTGCGGCAGTTCACGGTGGACCTCACCGAGCAGGCCCGCAATGGCAAGATCGACCCCATCGTCGGCCGCGACGAGGAAATTCGCCAGATCGTCGACATCCTGATGCGCCGGCGCCAGAACAACCCGATCCTGGTCGGCGAGGCCGGCGTCGGCAAGACGGCCGTGGTGGAGGGCTTCGCGGTGCGCATCGCCACCGGTGACGTGCCGCCGCCGCTCAAGGATGTCGCCTTGCGCGCACTCGATGTCGGCCTGCTGCAGGCCGGCGCCAGCATGAAGGGCGAGTTCGAGAATCGCCTGCGCCAGGTCATCGAGGAAGTGCAATCGAGTCCCCAGCCAATCATCCTTTTCATCGACGAGGCGCACACCCTGATCGGCGCCGGCGGGGCGTCGGGCACCGGGGATGCCGCCAACCTGCTCAAGCCGGCGCTGGCGCGCGGCAACCTGCGCACCATCGGCGCCACGACATGGGCCGAGTACAAGAAGTACATCGAAAAGGATCCGGCCCTGACCCGCCGCTTCCAGACCGTGCAGGTGGACGAGCCCAGCGAGGAAAAAGGCATCCTGATGATGCGCGGCGTGGCCAGCATGATGGAGGCCCATCACCGCGTGCAGGTCCTGGACGAGGCGCTGGAGGCGGCCGTGAAGCTGTCGCACCGCTACATCCCGGCGCGCCAGTTGCCGGACAAGGCCGTCAGCCTGCTCGATACCGCCTGCGCGCGCGTCGCGATCAGCCAGCACGCCGTCCCGGCCGAGGTCGATGACACGCGCAAGCGCATCCAGGCACTGGAAACCGAGCTTGGCATCATCAGCCGGGAAAAGAACGTCGGCGTGGACGTGGGCGAACGCGAGACTGTCGCGAAAGAAAAGCTTGCGGTCCAGACCGAGCGCCTGGAAAAGCTCGAGGCCGAGTGGCAGGCTGAAAAGGCACTGGTCGAGCAGATCCTTGCCCTGCGCGCCAAGTTGCGCGGCGGTACGTCGCCCGTGGAGGGTACGGGCAGTCGGCTCGAGCAGGC
>CAYOEF010000019.1:0-22400 GCA_964402805.1 uncultured Rhodanobacteraceae bacterium
AACACGGCCATGGCGGCCTGGGGCGGGTCAGCGAGCGTCCCGTTCCTGGAGCGCGCGTGCTTGGACGTGGCCATGACCAGCGCGCCGTCGGCGCGTCGGCCCGGCCACGGCATCATAGAGAAGCGCATCCTGCGCGAGGCGGGCGAAGGCCTGTTGCCCGAATCCATTCTGTGGCGCCAGAAGGAGCAGTTCTCCGACGGTGTCGGCTACGGCTGGATCGACGCACTCAAGGACTACGCCGAGGCGACCGTCAGCGACCGCCAGTTGGCCATGGCCGCGCAGCGGTTCCCGCACAATCCGCCGGCCACCAAGGAAGCGTACGTTTACCGGGTCATGTTTGAAGCGCACTACCCCGGTGAAGTGGCCGCGCACCTGGTGCCCGGCGGCCCCAGCATCGCCTGTTCCACCCCCGCGGCATATCGCTGGTCGCAGGCGTTTGCCGGCCACGACGACCCGTCCGGGCGCGCGGTGGGCCTGCATGTCGCGGCGCAAGGGCAGTAGCAGTAGTCCACCGGTCGGGTATGCACCGCGTGATGCACGCGGTTGCCGACGCGGCCGCCCGGTGAACGCATGAGGATCGCGTCCTGGAACGTCAATTCGTTGAACGTGCGCCTGCCCCATCTGCTCCGATGGGTCACTGACGCACGTCCGGACGTGGTGGCATTGCAGGAGACCAAGCTCCCCGACGAGCGCTTCCCGGCCGGCGACATCGAAGCCTTGGGCTACCACGTCGCATTCAGCGGACAGAAAACCTACAACGGCGTCGCGATCCTCGCCCGCACGCCACTTGCCGACGTGGTGACGGACCCGCCCAACCTTGGCGATCCGCAACGGCGGATCCTGGCCGCGACGATGGGTGATCTGCGCGTGATCAACCTGTACGTCGTCAATGGCAAGGCCGTGGGTGATGAAAAATATGCCTACAAGCTGGACTGGCTGGCCCGCGTGCGTGATTTCGTCGCAGGCGAGCTGGCGCGCCACCCCAGGCTCGTCGTGCTGGGCGATTTCAACATCGCTCCCGAAGATCGGGATGTGTACGATCCGGAGGCGTGGCGCGACCAGATCCTGTGTTCCGTGCCCGAGCGCAAGGCCTTGGCGGCGCTGATGGACCTGGGGCTTGCCGACAGCTTCCGCATGCTTGATGATGGCGAAGGCAAGTACAGCTGGTGGGACTATCGACAAGGTGGTTTTCGCCGCAACCGCGGCCTGCGCATCGACTTGATTCTGGTTTCCGAGGCATTACATGGATTGGTCAGGGGCGTCGACATCGATCGCCACCCACGTACCTGGGAAAGGCCGTCAGACCACACCCCGGTTCTCCTGGACCTGGCCGCGGAGTGACTCCAGCGGGTATTGAGGCAGATGAGCGACGTTTCTTCCAATTGGCCACAAATGCTGGCCGACGCCGAACTGGACGAGCTGGACCGCTTCCTGCGCGCGCGCGCGCACGAGGACAGCCTTCTGCTCGACGGTGTCCACGGGTTGCTGACGGCACTTGCCGTGGGTCCTGCCCGGGTCCTGCCCGAGGAGTGGTTGCCGACTGTACTCGACGAACCGTTTGCAGATGCCGACCAGGGCGAGCGTGTACTGGCGTTGCTTGCGCGCCTGAACGATTCCATCCCGGTGGAATTGAGCGTCGATGCCTACCAACCCATACTGGGCGAACTGGATCCGGCCGAGGTACCGGGCAGCGATCCCGACGTGCCGCTTCTCACCGCTGCCGGCTGGTGCGAAGGTTTCAGTCGCGGCATCAACCTGCGCGCGGGGCTGTGGGAAAAACGGCTCGCGGAAGATCCCCAGCTGATGGAACTGCTTGGCCCGATCATGGCGCTGGCCGTGGACGAGGGTATCCTCACCGCGGACTTCGAGGTCGAGCACCTGTCCGAGGACGAATACGACGAGTGCCTCTCGCAGGTACCGCAAGTGCTCGATGCCGTGGCCAACTACTGGCGTGTGCGTGCCCCGAGCGAGAGCGAGCGGGAACTCATCAGCCGGCCGCACCATCCGGTGACCGTACCGCGGTCGCGCGACGGGCATTGGTTGCATTAGCGGGAACCGGGAGTCCCGAGTCCCTTGAATCCCGAACGGTTCCAGACTGTTCCGCCCACGCAACTGACCGTTCAGACAACCACACTGGCATTGTCCGATACCGCCCGCATGATGGTGTGACATCCACGTTCCACCGGAGACATCGATGAACACACGTACCGTCGTGCAGCGCGTACGGGGCATGCCCACGTCAGATGGCGCGGGCGTGAAGCTGACGCGCGTGATTGGTCAGCCGGCACTCGACATGCTGGACCCGTTCCTGCTCCTGGACGAGTTCGGCACCGACCAGCCCGAGGACTACATTGCCGGGTTCCCCGAGCATCCGCACCGCGGCTTCGAGACGGTCACCTACATGCTCGCCGGCAACATGCGCCATGGTGACAACCAGGGCAACAGCGGCCTCCTGACCCCCGGTTCGGTGCAATGGATGACCGCCGGCCGCGGCATCGTACATTCGGAAATGCCGGAGCAGGCCGAAGGGCTGATGCGCGGATTCCAGCTTTGGGTGAACTTGCCGGCGCGCGACAAGCTGACCGCGCCACGCTACCAGGATATCGCGCCGGAGCGCATTCCCGAGGTGCGGCCAGCGCCGGGCGTGAAGGTCCGCGTCGTGGCCGGCACGTTCGCCGGTGCGACCGGACCGGTCAGTGCGGTGGCCACCGAGCCGGTCTACCTGGACGTCACGCTCGAACCGGGGGCATCTGTCAGTGTCCCATTGCCGACCGACCACAACGCGTTTGTCTACGTTTTCGACGGCGCGGGAATCCACGTGGGCGATGCCACCCTAGGCCATCGCGAGCTGGGCGTACTCTCGCACGGAGGCGAGGTGACGCTTGAGGCCGGCGAGGCGGCCCGCCTGTTGCTGGTGGCCGGAAAGCCACTCAACGAGCCGGTCGCCCGTTATGGCCCGTTTGTGATGAACAACGAGCGCCAGATCCATCAGGCCATCGCCGACTACCGTGCCGGCCACCTGTGACGCCGGTGCGCGTGCCTTGCTGCCGCAGCATGCGGCAGCAAGGGCCGGCAGGACTCATGCCAGGCCGTAGCTTTTCAGGAGTGCATCGGGCCTGGGCTCGCGACCGCGGAAGGCGATGAAGTTTTCCAAGGCCGGGCGCGTGGCGCCCATGGCCAGGATCTCGCGGCGGAATGCCGCACCCGTGGCCGCATCGATCACGCCAGCTTCCTCGAAGCGGCTGAAGGCGTCGGCGGACAGCACCTCGGCCCACAGGTAACTGTAGTAGCCGGCGGCGTAGCCGCCACCGAAGATGTGGGTGAAGGCGTGTGCAAAGCGCTGCCACGCGGGGGGATGCACCACCGCCACGGCATGGCGGACATCCTCCAGGATGGCCATGGTCCGTGCGCCCCGCGCGGGGTCGTACTCCAGGTGCAGGCGAAAGTCGAACAGGGCGAATTCCAGTTGCCGCACCAGGAACATGCCGGCATGGTAATGGCGCGCCGCCAGCATGCGTTCGAACAGCGCCTGCGGCAGGCGTTCGCCGGTCCGGTAATGGTGTGCGAACAGGTCCAACGTGCCCCGATCCCAGCAGAAGTTCTCCATGAACTGGCTGGGCAGCTCCACGGCGTCCCATTCCACGCCCTCGATACCGCCCACGGACGGCACGTCCACCTCGGTCAGCAGGTGATGCAGGCAATGGCCGAATTCGTGGAAGAGGGTCAGCACGTCATCGTGCGTGACGAGTGCCGGCCCCGCATCGGTCGGGGGTGCGAAGTTGCAGGTCAGGAAGGCGACCGGCAGCTGTAGCTGGTCGCCGTCGCGAAAGCGTGCGCGGCATACGTCCATCCAGGCACCGCCACGCTTGCCGGCGCGTGCGTACAGATCGAGATACAGTCCCGCGAAAACCCGGTCGGTGGCATCGCGAGCCTCGTAATAGCGTACGTCCGGGTGCCAGGTATCGACGTCCGTGCGCGCGACGAGGTGTATGCCATACAGCCGGTTGGCGAGCGTGAAGGCACCCTTGATGACGGCCGGCACTGGGAAGTAGGGCCGGAGCTGTTCCTCGTCGAAGGCGTGGCGCTCCCGGCGCAGTTTTTCCGATGCCCACGCGACGTCCCATGCCGCCAGCTCGGCCAGCCCCAGTGAATCGCGCGCGTAGTCGCGCAGTTCCTCGAGCTCACGTTGCGCGACCGGACGCGCACGCGCCACCAAATCGTCCAGGAAGGCCATGACGGTTGCCGTCGAATCGGCCATCTTGGTGGCCAGTGATTCTTCCGCCGCGTTGACAAATCCCAGCAGGGTAGCCGCCTCGTGGCGCAGGGCCATGATCTGCTCGATACGCCCGGAGTTGTCGTAGCGCCCGGCGTCCGGTCCCTGGTCGGACGCCCGCGTCTGGTAGGCACGGTACACCGTTTCGCGCAGGGTGCGGCTGTCGGCGTAAGTCAGCACGGCCTGCACGGCCGGTTGCTGCAGCGTGACCAGGTACCCATCCCGGCCGTGGTCGCGGGCGTACTGGCGCAAAATGGCACGCCCGGAGTTCGGAATGCCGGCCAATTCCCGTTCGTCGGTGATCGGGTGCTGCCAGGCGTCGGTCGCGTCCAGCACGGCATTGGCGAAGTCGGTGCCAAGCGCCGAGAGTTGTCGCGCAATGTCACGGAAGCGACTGCGCGCCGGTTCCTCCAGGGCCACGCCGGCCAGCCTGAAGTCGCGCAACGCGTGGGCAAGGGCCGCCTTGTAGGTTCGCGGCATGCCGGTCGTGGCGCGTTTGGCGAGAGCCTGTGTCGTTTCGTACAGGGCCCGGTTCTGGCCCATTTCGGCAGCGAATACGGTCACTTTTTCCAACGCCGCCATGTAGGCCTTGCGCAATTCCGGCGTGTCGGCCACCGCGTGCAGGTGGCCCACGGGGGCAAAGGCCCGCGACAGGCGTTGTTCCATGCGTTCCTGGGGAAGCAGCACGTGTTCGATGTCTGCCGGTGTATCCGGCCGGGTGATGGTGTCGATCACCTGGCGATAGTCCGCCAGGATGGCATCAATGGCCGGCTCGACGTGCTCGGGTCGGATCTGCCGGAACGGCGGCAGGCCGGATGCGGCCAGAAGAGGGTTGTCGGTGGTCATGGGCGGGTGTTTGTGTGAATCCGGCCTTGCAGGGTGGTACGGGTACGAAGCGTAATCAAGCGATATCATGCCTGTCAGCCTTGGGTGGAGACACGTCATGGCGCCGGGACGTTTGAGCGCGCCCAACCTGCTTAGGGACAACGTCATTTTCGGACGGCTTGGCGACGCCGAACGCGCCGAGGTCGAGCGGGAGATGGTGCCGATGTCGGTTCCGGGCGGCATGTTGCTGTTTGCACGCGGTGAACCGGCCGATGCCCTGTACGTGGTGAAGTCCGGCAGCCTGGGTGCGTTCAGGGACGTGGAGTCCGGCGCCGCCCCCCAGCTGAGCCGCGTGGTGGGCAGCGGCGATACCATCGGGGCGCTGGGCCTTCTCACGCGCCGGCCGCGCCCGTTCGACATGCGCGCCTTGCGCGATTCGGAACTCCTGCGGCTTCCGCGCGAAGGCTTCGAGGCGTTGATACGCCAACGTCCGGAGACCATCCTGGGGGCCGCACAGCTGGCCCTGGAGCGGCTCGTTGAAGAGGATACCCATCCACCGCGCGTGGTACCACGCACCTTTGCCATCCTGCCGTTTGACACCAGTGTCAAGGTTCGCCCCATGGCCGACGAGTTGCGCAGCGCACTGTTGCCTTACGGCGACTGCCTGCTCATGGATGCGCGCATGGGTGCAGGGCGCGAATCGGGCTGGTTCGCCGAACGCGAGCACGAGGTGCGCTTCGTGTTGTACGTCGACGACGGGTCGGATCCCGGTTGGCGCGACCTGTGCTGGCGCCAGGCCGACGTGTTGTTGTTTACCGCACGCTCGGACCAGCGCGAGGCGCCGTGGCCGGACCAGATCGCGTTGACCCGCTATGCGTCATGGGTACGTCCGCGCTATCTGTTGCTGCAACATGTGCGTGACATCCGGCCCGGCGCGGCGCGGCGCTGGATGCGCACGTTCGGCCGTCCGCTGCGCCAGCATCACGTACGCGGCCGGTATCGCAGTCGCGACCTTGCGCGCCTTGCACGCCTGTTGGCTGGCGAGAGTCGCGGGCTGGTCATCTCTGGTGGTGGGGCGCGCGGTTTCGCGGCGGTCGGCGTCGTGAAGGCCTTGCGCGAAGCCGGCATCGAGATCGACGCCGTCGGGGGCACCAGCATCGGGGCCATCGTCGGTGCCGGGGTCGCGCTGGAGTGGGACAACGCGCGCATGTACCAGGTGTGCCACCACTCGTTTGTGGAAGGCCATCCGCTGGCCGACCGCACCATCCCGCTGGTAGCCTTCAGCCGCGGCCGGCGCAGCGCGCGGCTGCTGCGCGAGGCCTTCGACGACATCGACATCGAGGACATGCCACTGGCGTACTTTTGCATGGTCTCGAACCTGACCACCGGCCAGGCCGAGACGCACCGTACCGGGCGGCTCTGGTACTGGCTGCGCGCATCCAGCGCCATTCCCGGCATCCTGCCGCCGGTGTTGCGCGAGGGCGAGGTCCATGCCGACGGCGGCATCGTCAACAACCTGCCGACCGACATCATGCGCGATACCGGCCTGAGCCGCATCATCGCCTGCGACATCAGCAGCGACGACACCTTGCACGCGCGCGTGGAGGAGCACGCCTTGCCGGCGGCCTGGCGGGTCCTGGTGCAGTGCCTGCAACGCCAACGGCCCGGCATGCTGGCTGTCCTCATGCGTTCGGGCATGGTCAACGCGGAGGTTGCCGGCACCCAACGACGTGCGCTGGCCGACTGGCTGCTGATGCCGGACGTCGCGGACATCGGCCTGTTTGAGTGGAAGGCGCTGGACCGGGCGATCGAAACCGGCTACCAATGCGCGCGACGCCGGCTCGACGAGGGGGATCTCGCATGACCGTCCACACGTGTGATGGCCCCGTGGCTACAATGCGCCAATGAGTGCAATTCGCGCTTACGGCGACATGTCGCCACGGTTGGGACGGGACGTATATGTCGACGCGGCGGCCACGGTCATCGGCGACGTGGTCCTGGGTGATGACGTTTCGGTCTGGCCAGGTGCGGTACTGCGCGGTGACGTGAACGCCATCCGGGTCGGTGCGCGCAGCAACATCCAGGACGGTGCGATCGTGCACGTCACCCATGACGGACCGTATTCTCCCGGCGGGCACATGTGCCGGATCGGGGTCGCGGTCACGATCGGCCATGCCGCCGTGGTGCACGCTTGCACCATTCTCGACGAATGCCTGATCGGCATGCACGCCACCATACTCGACGGGGCCCGGGTCGGTCCGCGTGCGCTCGTGGGGGCCGGCGCCGTGGTCCCGCCGGGCAAAGTCGTGGGCGAGGGCGAGCTGTGGGTCGGCAACCCGGCACGTTGCGTGCGCATGCTCGACGCCCGCGCCATCGGGCAACTGGCGTATTCGGCGGCCCATTACGTGCGCTTGAAAGACGACTACCTGCGTGCGGTGCGCGCCGAGGCATAGCGGCAACGGGTTTTGAAACACGCCTTGCCGTGACGCGGCGGCACCGCCAAGGGCGCGTGTTCAATCCGTGCTGTCGGACGGCACGTCCTCGAGCAGCCTGCGGTATACGGGCTCGGTATCCGGGCGCTTGCCATGCCACAGTTCGAATGCGTCGGCGCTGGTTTCCACCAGCATGCCCAGCCCGTCGAACGCGTGATGTGCCTCGCCGGCCCTGGCCCAGGCCATGAAGCCGGTGGCCGCCGGGCCGTAGCAAAGGTCGTAGCAGGTGGCGCGCGCGCCGATGATGCCAAAGGGCAGGGACAGACCCTGGCCGCCCACCCCGGCCGAGGTGGCGTTGACGATCAGGTCGAAGCTGCCGATCGACGCCAGGTCCTCCCAATACCGCGCACACACGCGGGCGGGGTCCCCGATACGGTCCACCAGGGCCTCGGCCCGCTCTGGCGTGCGGTTGGCGATGGTGACGTGCGCAACGCCTGCATCCAATAGTGGCCAGAGGATCCCCTGGGCGGCACCACCGGCGCCAAGCAGCAGCATGTCATGGCGGCGCAGGTCGATCTCGTGGCGCTCGGTGAGGTCGCGCACCATGCCGCTGCCGTCGGTGTTGTGCGCGTCGATGCCGCCGTCGGCACGCGGCGTGAGGACATTGGCCGTGCCGGCGCGCTGCGCGTTCGCGCTGTGCCTGTCGGCGAGATCGTAAGCGGCGCGCTTGTGCGGCAGGGTGACGTTGGCGCCGCTGCCGCCGTCGGCGAAGAACCTGCGCACGCTGTCGGCGAAGGCTTCCGCGGTGGCGTCGATGGTCCGGTATTCCACGGGCACACCGGTCTGTCGGCCGAACATCTGGTGGATGACGGGTGACAGCGAATGGGCGATCGGGTGGCCGAAGACGGCAAACCGCGCGGGGTGAATGGCCATGGCGACGCCTTCCTGGTGGATTTGCGTGAATTGTAACGGCTGGTCGCACGACCTGAGACCGTCAGGGCGCATGCTCGGCGCGTACACGGGAGACCAACATCATGACCACGATCACGTTGCCGAAGATGCTTTGCGCATGGTTCATCGCCGGCGCGCTCGCCCTGCTGCTGACGCCACTTCCGGCAAGGATGGCGTCGCTCGGCTGGGCGCCCCTGCTGTGGTTGCTGATCACCCCGCTGCTGATACTGTTGGCGGTGGATCCATGCTGGCCATTGCGCCTGTTGGCCGCATGGTTGCGCGCTCGCCAGCGCCACGGTCGGGTCCAGCACAACGTTCGCGGATGTCATCGCCTATACTTCCCGTGAACTTTCACGGGTGTCCGTCATGCGCCGCATGTTGCTTGCGCTTGCCATGGTTGTCGGGATCCTGCCGCTGGCCGGCTGCGGCAACAAGGGGCCGCTGGTGCGCGCGTCCACGACCGGCAATGTGGCGCCAGCCGGCAGCAGCATCGCCCCCGCGCATCCGGGCAGCGTGCCATGAGCCGGCCGTTCACGAAAATGCATGGCCTGGGCAACGATTTTGTCGTCCTCGACGCACGCAGGGAACCGTTCGTTGCCGATCCGGACGCCATCCGGGCCTTGGCCGACCGGCATCGCGGCATCGGCTTCGATCAGTTGCTGACCATCGAACGCCCGCGTGATGCGTCCTGTGCGGCGGGCTACGGCATATGGAATGCCGATGGCCAGGCCGTCGGCCAGTGCGGCAACGGCGTGCGCTGCGTGGCGGCATGGTTGCATCGCGGGGGCGTGTTGCCGCTGGCGCAGGACGTGCGCCTCGAGAGCCCGTCGGGACCTGTCGCGGTGCGCCTGGCCGACGCTTTGACGGTTGCCGTCGACATGGGCGAACCCCGGTTCGCGCCGGGTGCCATTCCCTTCCTGACAGAGGAAATCGGCCGGCAGTACACGCTCGAAGTCGAGGGCGAGGCGCTGGCCGTCGGCGCGGTTTCGATGGGCAACCCGCATGCGGTGGTCGTGGTGGATGATCCATACGCCGCGCGCGTCGATCGTCTCGGTCCCGCATTGACGAGGCATGCGCGTTTTCCCGCCGGCTGCAACGCCGGCTTTGCGGCGTTGCACGGGCGTGGCGCGATCGATTTGCGGGTGCACGAGCGTGGCAGCGGGTGGACCGAGGCCTGCGGCACCGGTGCCTGTGCGGCCGTCGCGGTCCTGCGCCAGCGCGGCGAGGTCGATGCGACGGTGGCGGTCACGCTGCCCGGCGGTATATTGCACATCAGGTGGGATGGGCCCGGCACGCCGCTGTGGATGACCGGCCCGGCCGCCTTCGTGTTCGAGGGCACCTGGCCGGCCCCAGTGCCTGCCGCATGACATCACGGAGCAACCCATGGCTGAAGAAAGCCGACTTGCCGATGAACTGACTCCCGCCGAGGTGGCGCGCTATCTCGGCGCGCATCCTGCCTTCCTGAAGGACTATCCCGGACTGGCGGAGCGCCTCGAGTTGCCGCGTGGCGATGGCCAGGTGGCGTCGCTGGCCAGTTATCAGCTGGAGGTGTTGCGCCGTCGCAACCGCGAACTGGAAGGCAAGCTGGATGAACTGCTCAAGGCCGCAAGCGGCAACGAGCAACTGGTGCTGCGGGTGCACGCGTTCAACATCAGCCTGATGGGTACCGGAGACTTTCCGGCGCTCATGCGTGCGGTGGTCGCCGGACTGACCGAGGATTTCGCGGTGGACGTCGTGCGCATGCTGTTGTTTGCACCGCCCGCTGGCGTGGTGGCCGGCGACTGGGTGTCCGTGGAGGCCGGGGGGCTGGCTGCGGTGCCGGCGCTCGCGGGGATCATGGACAGTGCCGAACCCCAGGTCGGGCGCCTGCCGGTGCAGGTGCTGGAAACCCTGTTCGGCCACCAGGCGGAGATGATCCAGTCGGCCGCCGTGGTCAAGCTCGGTGCGGTGGGGGTACTCGGCATGGGTAGCCGCGACCCCAGTCATTTCCATCCCGGCACGGGCAGCGTGTTCCTGAAACTGATCGGAGAGACGATCGCGGCGGCACTCGGCCGCCACGCACGTGGAGATTGATCATGTCGCCGGCCACCATCGTGGACGAGTGGTTGCGGCGTATCGCGGCCGAGCACGCCGCCTCGGCACATACCCTGGTGGCGTACCGGCGTGACCTGGCCAAGCTGACCGGATGGATGCAGGCGCACGACGTCGTCGATTTCGCCGCCCTCACGCCTGAGCACATGCGCACCTTCGTCGCCGCGAGCCACCGTGGTGGCCTGGCGCCTTCCAGCCTGCGCCGGCTGTTGTCGGCAAGCCGCGGCCTGTTCACCTGGCTGATCGCCGAAGGGCGCATCGACCACGATCCGGCGGCCGGCGTGCGGGGCCCCAAGGTGCCGCGCAAGCTGCCCCAGGTCCTCGATACCGACGAAGCGAACGCGCTGGTGGAACTGCCCACCGAGGGCGACGCACTCGGCCTGCGTGATCGGGCGATGCTTGAATTGTTCTACTCCTCGGGCCTGCGCCTGTCCGAGCTGGTGGGCCTGAGCTGGCGCGACGTGGATCTGGACGAAGGCATGGTGCGGGTCCTCGGCAAGGGTGCCAAGACCCGTGTGCTGCCGGTTGGCCGGCATGCGGTGAAGGCCCTGCGTGACCTTGCCGCCGCAAACGGCGGCGAGGGTGACGCCCCGGTGTTTACCGGGCACCATGGCCGGCCCATCGGCACGCGTGCCGTGCAAAAACGCCTGAAGCAGTTGGCCTTGCGCCAGGGCATCGGGCGCAACGTGCATCCGCACCTGTTGCGGCACAGTTTCGCGAGCCATCTGCTGGAATCGTCCGGGGACCTGCGCGCCGTGCAGGAACTGCTCGGGCATGCCGACATCAGCACGACGCAGATCTACACGCACCTCGATTTCCAGCACCTGGCGCGCGTCTATGACGACGCCCACCCGCGTGCACGACGCCATGGAAAGCCTGAATCATGAGCGATCATCCCGCCCTGGTGTTGCGCCGGGGAACGCCCGGGGACGTGGTGTTCCTGGTCGAGTGCAACCGCATCATGGCACGCGAAACCGAGGGCAAGGCACTGGATCCGGCCACCCTCGCGGCCGGCGTGCGCGGCGTGTTCGAACAATCCGATCGCGGTTTTTACCTCGTGGCCGAACGCGCCGGCCAGCCGGTTGGCAGCCTTCTGGTGACCCGCGAGTGGAGTGATTGGCGCAATGGACCATTCTGGTGGATCCAGAGCGTGTACGTGGTGGAGGCGGCGCGGCACCAGGGCGTGTTCCGCGCCCTGTACGCCGAGGTGGAACGACGTGCCCGCGCGGCTGGCGCGGTTGGTTTGCGCCTGTACGTGGAGCTGGAAAACGTGCGCGCGCAGCGTACCTACGAGAGCCTCGGCATGCATCGTTGCCATTACCACATGTACGAGAGCGACCTCGCGACCGCTCCGGTGCCGGGCCGCGACACGCGTTGACGCGGGCTCCGCGGTGGACGTGCGGACTGTCAGTGCAGCGTTGCGGCGGGTACCGCCAGCGCGCCGTCGGCGCCCAGCAGCAGGGCGCCGCGATCGTCGGGTTCGAGCGGGCTGCCGTAGGTGTCGGCCAGGTACCGGTAGACCGGTTCCAGGCCTGGCGACAGCGGCCAGGCATTGGCCAGTATCCTGGGCTGGCTACCCTCCTGCTGGGCGACGCTGATCGCGACCACGCCAAGGCCCGGCGCTTCGTGCGCGTAAAGGCGCACGGCACCCAGGGCAGGGTCGGGTCTGGCCTGGTGGTCTACGACGCAGGATTCCCCTGCGTCGCAGGTGCCGGTATCGAACACCAGAGCGATCCGGTGGGCACGCAACAATGTGATGTACTGGCGCAGCTCGAACACGATGCCCGCCAGGTCATGTGCACGGCGTTCGTCGGTGCGGTGCGGCTGGGCGGCCAGCCACTGGCCCGGGGTCTGTGCGATCACGTGATGGTCGGCATAGCGCCAGGCCATGCCGCGGGCGCTGGTCTCCTGCCCGGTGCGCTCCGGATTGAGCAGCGCGAGTTCCACCATGGTCCAAAGCGCCATGAGGTTGGCATGCTGGTAGTGCACGTCGACCAGGGCCATCAGGTCGTGCAGGCTGAAATAGCGCGCATGCTCCAGGCGCATGTCCAGCGTGCGCATGAGGAAATCAGCCGTTGCCGCGCCGGCCTCCCCGCGACCGACGAGTTCGTTTTCCATGTCCGGGCCAAGCTTCCCGGCCAATGCCGGCGGGGCCAGGACGGTCCATGGCACGATGCGCATGGCGCCGCCGGCAAGGGCGGGGTCGGGTACCAGCGGCTGTGCCGGCATGTGGCCATCACGTGTGCCAAAGGCCAGTACGTCGCCCGTCAGATGTGCGGCCAGGCCTTCCAGCGTGGAGAAAACCGGAAATTGCGGACGCAGCAACTCGATGCTGTCGAAGTGCGCGCCGGTGACGGCCAGTTTGCCGCGCTCCACGTCCGGGAGCAGCTTGCGCAGGTCATCGGCCATGAAGCCCGCCAGGGTCTCCGCTTCGTCGCGCTCCAGGGAAAGGCACCGTGGCGGTGCGTCCATCGACACTTCGAGTGCCAATACTCCCGGGCAACTCACCAGATCATCGGCTTGCATATGTGGTTCCCACGCGCGAGGGCGCCAAGTCTAGCATCGTGCGTGGCCACCATCGTGATCTGGCTCAGGGCGAGAGGAGCTGGCGGCGGACCCGAACACGAGCCGGCGGCACGGGTCGTGGCACCTGGTTCAGCGCTCACGTCTTCCTTAGCCGTGCAAGGCGCGGTAGCCTTGCGGTCGGGGATCGGCGCGTGCAACGGTCGACCACAGGGCTTGGGCACGGATCGGGCATTTCGTGGCCGGGCCGAATGATTGGGTTCCGCAAAAGGTTGTCGACAACAATGGAGACAAAGCCCAGGCGCGTGGCGATCATCGGCGGCACCCGCATCCCGTTTTGCCGGCACGATACGGCGTATGCCGAGGTGGGCAATTTCGGCATGGCCGTGAAAGTGCTGGGGACGCTGGTCGAGCGTTATGGCCTGCATCGCCAGGAACTGGGCGAAGTGGCGTTCGGGGCAGTCATCAAGCAGGTCGCGGACTGGAACCTGGCGCGCGAGGCCGTGTTGAGTTCCGGGCTGCATCCGACCACGCCAGGCATCACCACTGCACGTGCCTGTGGCACCTCGCTGGACAACGCCATCATTATTGCCAACAAGATTGCGACCGGGCAGATCGAAGTCGGCATCGCCGGCGGCAGCGACACGACCAGTGACGTCCCCATCGGTTACAGCAGGCGCCTGCGCAAACGGCTCCTGGCGGCGCATCGCGCGAAGACGCGGCGTGAACGTTTGCGCATCCTGGCACGCGGGTTTTCCCTGCGGGAACTGAAGCCGTCCACGCCGGACGTGGCCGAGCCGCGTACCGGGAAATCCATGGGAGAGCATTGCGAACTCATGGCCAGGCAATGGCATGTCGGACGCGAGGAGCAGGACCGCTACGCCCTCGCCAGCCACCGCAAGTTGGCTGCCGCCTACGAGGCCGGCTTCTTCGAGGATCTGGTGGTGCCGTTTCGCAACGTCAGGCGTGACAACCTGTTGCGCGCGGACACCACCCTGGAGAAGCTGGCGGCCCTCAAGCCGGCTTTTGACAAGACCTCGGGTCACGGCACGCTGACGGCCGGCAATTCGTCGGCATTGTCCGACGGTGCGGCGTGCGTACTGCTGGCGAGCGAACAATGGGCTGCAAGGCATGACCTGCCCGTCATGGCGTATTTGACGCACGCGCGGGTGGCAGGGGTCGATTTCATCCACGGCGAGGGGCTGCTCATGGCCCCGACCATTGCAGTGCCGCGCATGCTCGACGAGGCCGGCATCGATCTGCAAGCATTCGATTTCTACGAAATCCACGAGGCCTTCGCCGCCCAGGTGTTGTGCACGTTGCGGGCGTGGGAGTCGGACGAGTACTGCCGTGAGCGCCTTGGCCGCGACGCGCCGATGGGGTCGATCGACCCGACGCGACTGAACGTACACGGATCCAGCCTCGCCACCGGGCACCCGTTCGCGGCAACCGGTGCGCGCCTGGTCGCCACCCTGGCCAAGCTGCTCGAGCAAAAGGGTTCCGGGCGTGGACTGGTATCGATCTGCACGGCCGGCGGCATGGGCGTGACGGCCATTCTGGAACGATCCTGACCCGCCCATGCCGCGGCTGCGCGTTACCGCGACATTGGCTCTGGTACTGCTTGCCGGCGGCGCGGGCATGACCTGGTGGATGAGTATCCGCCCGCGCCTGCACGATCGCCCCATCGAGGCCGCGCTGGCAGCGCATCGACCGATACCGCCGCCGGCAGATGACGCCGCAACCCGGCGTGCGCGGCGCGTGGCGAGGGCGCCTTCAAGTGCGCAATCGACCGCCGCGCGGGACGTGTCGCTGGTACCCGTGCACGCGCCATCGCCCGCCTATCCGATGGAAGCACTGCGCCGGGAACGCGGTGGCGTGGTCACCTTGCGCGTCAGCGTGGACGGGCACGGCGACGTGGTGCACGTCGACGTGGCACACTCCAGCGGCGACCCCGCGCTCGATGCCTCCGCACGCAAGGCAATGCGTAACTGGCGCTTCCGGGCCCCGGCCAGCCACGAGCCGGTCAGCTTCGATTACAAGGTCCGGTTTCGCATCGCCAGCCCGTCGTCGTAGGAGCCTGGGCCGTGGAAACGTTCGAGCCGAAAAAGTGGCAGCGGGAGGACAGATTTTCGTCGATTCGCGAGCCCATAGTCATTCTATGGGCCAAGAATCGGTGGAAATATGGACCCCGCAGGTGCTTTTGCAGGCCGGACGGTTTCTGCGGCCCAGGCTCCTAGCGTCCGGGGTTTGTGTCGCGGATCACAGGATGCCGCTCAGGCCGAATCCGAAGCCGGTGACCAGGCGGGTGTAGATGGTCTTGAACGGCAGGTCCACGCCCGGGAAGTCGCCCACCGCGCGGTAGCACTCGTAGAACTTCGGCGAACCGGGCGCCAGGGGCGTGCAGCCGGGCTTGAGAGCATAGCTGGTGGCATAGCGGAATGGCCACAGGTCGAACCAGGGCAGGTGTGAGGACAGGGTGCCGATGAGCTGGCTGATGCTGCTGATGACGGGGATGTCGCGTTTGCGCGGCGCGATCGTCCATGCGTTGCGGGGTTGGGTGTCGCGCAGTATCTGCGTGCGCACGGCGTTGGCGAAGTGCTTGTCGTAGATGATTACACCTGATTCGGTGTTGAAGTGGTCGGAACGCGGATCGAAGTTGTGCGAGCCGACCATTGCAAAACGGTCATCCACCACGATCGACTTGGCGTGCAGACCGATGCGTACGCCCTTGGTCAGCAGGGGTGCCGGCCGCGCGCGTTTGCCACGGCGCAACATGTAGTTGTCGGTCATATCACGGTAGGGTGCGCCATTCGTCGTCGCCTCCTTGCCCCGGCCGCCCGGTACCGGCGCGGCGATGGACAGCGCGGCGTCGGCGGGGTGTGGCTTCAGTTCGTAGATCTCGAAGCCATAGTCCTTGAGGTAGCGCTTCTTGTGCTTGTAGGACATCGCGTAGGCAAAAAACGCATCGGTCGAGGCAAGCGAGTTGGTGGACACGATCACCCGCGGCGGGTGCGGACGCTTGTGCAACTCCTTGAACAGGTGCTGGGCGCGGTCACTCAAGACCAGGTAGGGCGTTTGCAGCACGATTTGTTTCTTTGCATCGGCCACCATGTGCATGATGTGACGTGTGAACTCGTCGGCCTGCTTGCGTTGGGGCTTGTCGGTTTTCGCGGGAAAGTCGGAAAAATACGCCACGCGTCCCACGCGCATGCTGTGCGAAACGATGTTTTTCTCGAGCCAGTCTGGATCCTCGGCCTGCTTGCGCACGCGCGCCACGCGTGCCGGCTGCCTGAACTTGGGGGTGTGCCAGCCGGGGGCGTCGGGGCCGTCGGCGAGGATCTGGCGGTTGACGTCGCGCAATGCGGTCAGCGGCTTGCTGCGCCGGTGGTTCCAGAACAGCGCGAACGTCGACGCCATCTTGTGGGCGGCCGGGCCGGCAACGATCACGTCGCGGTCGCGGTAGTCGAAGTCGGGGTCCCAGCCGAAGTAACGGTCCTCGTAGTTGCGCCCGCCGGTGATGCCGACGGCGTCATCCACCAGCAACAGCTTGTTGTGCATGCGCTGGTTGAAGTGCATGAAACAGCACACGATGCCGGCGAGAAACTGCAGCGGCGACGTCTCCGCCTCGTCGAACGTGGGGTTGTAAAGACGCAACCGGAAATTGGGATCGGTTCGCGCCAGTGTGGCAAGCTGCTCCACGTTTGGAAACGAAAACAGCTGGTCGGCCAGCACGTCCACCTTGACGCCGCGGCGTGCGGCACCGACAAGCGCATCGAGCATCAGGTTGCCGACGTCGTCGTCGCGCCAGATGTAGGTCTGTACGTCGATGGACTGGCGAGCCCCGTGGATCAGGTTGAGGCGCGCCGCCAATGCGTTTTCGCCGTCGTCGAGCAGGGTTGCGTAATGGACCGGATGGTCCGGGGTGGAGTCAGCCAATGCTTTTTTCGCCTGCTCCAGGAACGGCGACGGTTGGGCACAATGGTCGGCCCGCGTGCAGGTCACCGGCGCGCGGGCCTGTGCCTGCGTCACCACCGCATTGGCCTTGCGCACCTGTTGGCGCGACAGCGCACATCCCGCCAGGGTCGCGAGCGCCGTTGCCACAAGCAACGCCCGCGCCAGGTGGTGGAATGAAACATGCATTCACTGAATGATATCGGTTATCCGCCACCACCGCGCATTGGGTGCCGCAAGGCGTCCAGGCCCGCCGGCTCAGGGCGTATGCAGCGCGATCAGGCTGCCGCTGCCCGGCTCCAGGGAATCATGCAGGCGCACCTGGGCCAGGGCACACGAGGGCATGCCGCGAAAGCCGTCGGAACGCCCGTGGCAAAGCAGCGCGAGCAGCCGTTCGAGGCCGGGGTTGTGGCCGACCAGCAGTACGCGTTCCGGTGTCGTGTCCAGCCCATCGAGCGCCGCGACCAGTTGGCCGGGCGAGGCCGAGTAGATGACGTCCTGGTAGATCACGGGAGTGTCGCCCGTGGTGCGGGAGGCATCCAGGACGATGGTGGCGGTCATGCGTGCGCGTGTCGCGGTCGAGCACAGCACGACGTCGGGAAAGAGGTCGTTGCCGGCGATCCATTCGCCGACCGCCATCGCCTGCGCCTTGCCGCGCATCGTGAGCGAACGATCGATATCGTCGCCACCGGGGGTAGCCGGTGCAGCCTCGGCATGGCGCAGGAGCAGCAGTTCTCGCATGGCGATTGGATCCTGATGGTAGGTGCCGCCAGCTTACTGCAGCCGGCGCCGCGTGGGAGGCGCGATCGGCGCGGGAACGCTCAGGGTGGGGCCTGGCGCGCGGGTGGGACCCAGCCGGCCGGTGCATGCACGGGTATGCCTGACGCGCGCAGGGCGGCAAGAATGAGGCCCATCCGGCTGCGTGCGTGTCCGCTCAGGCGCAACAGCCGCAGCGCGACTTGAGCGCTTTGCGGGCTGGCCAGTACCAGCGCGCCGAACTGGCGTATCTGCCAAACCAGATCGTGACGTCGCGCCTCGGCCCGGGCGCGCACGGCGTCGTCGGGCGTCAGCGTGCGCTGCAGGTGCAACCCCAGGGCCAGGGCCAGCGGTGACGTGCCGTGCACGAGGATTTGCGCAAGCTCCAGGCACTGGCGCCGGACCGCGCGCTCGTTTGCATGGTGCCTGCACAACGCAGCGGTTGCCTGGAAGCCGGGCAGCGGCTGAAAGCTGGACAGGCCAAGCACCAGCAATACGCGGACGCCGGCGGTGCTCTCCACGGCGCGGTCCGGACCGTACAACGCCGGTGGTGGCGGCGCGGCGGCCACCGCACGGGCCAACGTGCGCAGCGTGACACCGCTGTAATCGTCGAATACCTTGCTGTGCGCCGCCTGCGCCAGGGCGTTGCGCATGGCCTGCGGGTCGCTGGCGCGTGATGCGCTGGCCAGCACCATGAGCCAGACGGCCGCATTGTTGGGGGCCCGTACTTTCAGGTTCTCCAGCGCGCGTTGGTTGGGGCACGTGCCATCTTGTCCGCCGCAGTCGAGCAGTTGTATCCAGTAAACCCCCGGCCCGGCATCGGTTGCGGCGGCGGCGCGTGCGATGAAATCCCGAAATCCCGCTTTGCCTGGCTGTGCGGGCAGGCCCCGCGAAAGCAGGGCCGCACCCAGTTGCGCGACCGTCGAGCGACGCCCGGCCAGCTTGTCGACCAGTTGCTGCTGGTAGCCGGCCATCGCCGGTGGGGTGATCGAACCGGCCGCGGCCGTTGCCGGCATGGCCAGGACGGTGCCGAGGAGAAGGCCCGCCAGGGCAATGAATATGCGGCGGTGCAAGCTCACGGGGTGTCCGGTGCATGGCGCGGGCACGATGTCCTGTGCGGGTCACGGTATCTGAATGGAAGATGCATGCTTTTCGTGCAGGCACGGCCCGTCTTGTTACACTCGCCCGGGAAGTCCGGCTGGTTCCGGCGTCGTGCGGCGGGCGGCCAGCCTGCATGCCCGTTGCCCGTGGAGCCCCTCGCCATGCATGCGATCCTGACAATGTCGCCAGCGAACATAGTCCTCATTGTCATGTGGATCACGCTGGCGCTGATCAATGCTGCGCTGGCGCAAGGCAAGCTGCGTCGCGGGTGGGTGTGGTTCCTGCTTTCCCTGCCGTTCGGTCCCCTCGTCACGCTGGCCCTGGTCGCCGTGCCCAAGGCCAGACCCCGCCTGTTTTGATCACGTGCGCAACGCATCGCGCATGAATTCGGGCAAGGCGAGCGCGCCCTTGTGCGTGTCGACGTTGTAGTAACGCGTCGGGAAGGGTTTGTTGGCGGCGGCGTCTTCGCGAAACGTGGCCAGGTCGGCGCCCTTGCGCGCCATGGTGCAGCTCCACCAGCCGGTCGGGTAACACGGTTGTGGGAAGGGCAGGGTGCGCACGGTCTGGAAGCCGGCCTTGCGCATCGCGCCATGCATCACCTTGATGAGTTCGATATGCGCCAGCGGCGATTCCGATTGCTGGACCAGCAGTCCGCCATCGCGAAGCGCATCCAGGCAGCTTGCGTAGAAGCCGGCGTCGAACAGGCCGGCGGCGGGACCGACCGGATCCGTTGAATCGACGATGACCACGTCGACACTTGCAGGCGGGGTGGACGCCATGTAGCGGATGCCATCGGCAAACAGCAACTCGGCGCGTGTATCGTCGTTGGCCGCGCACAGTTCCGGGAACCATCGCTCGGACAGGCGCGTGACGCGTTCGTCGATCTCCACCTGGGTAACCCGTTCGACCTCGTCGTGGCGCAGCACCTCGCGCAACGTGCCGCAGTCGCCGCCCCCGATGATGACCACGCGTCGCGCGTGCGGGTGCGTGAACAAGGCCGGATGCGTCATCATTTCGTGGTACAGGAAATTGTCGCGGCTGGTCAGCATCACGCAACCGTCGATCACCATCAGGTTGCCCCAGTCGGTGGTCTGGTGGATCTCGATCCACTGGTAGGCGGTTTGTTCCGAATGCAGGAGCTTCTCCGTGCGGAACCCGATCGAGGAGCCTGAGGCGAGATGGGCTTCGGTAAACCAGCTTGGGTCGGACATGGGTGTATCCCGGGGTGGCGACGCGAAATGGGGCGCCTCATTGTAGTCGCATGATGTGGGCCCGGACGCCTGCCGCATCCAGGGCATCGCTTGCATGCGTGCGGCGCTCCAGCCTGGCGCCTTGTACAATGGGCGACGTCTTTCCCGATCGTCCCGCGGCGTGCAAGAACCTTTGGTTCGAGGCTTCCGGCGACCGGGCATGTCGCGTCAAGGCCCGCCGCTGCGACGTTCCCTGTTTCCTGATCGAGGGATGCGTCATGACGACTTCTTCCGGGGGCATCGAGCGCGCACGGCGCACCTATGCCACGGCGCACTGGGGCGGCGGTTATGTCGATATCGACAATCACGGCGACCTGCTGGTTTGCCCGCGGCGATCCGAAGGGCCGGCGCTCAGCCTGCCGCGACTGGTGGATGCGGCTCGCGCCAGCGGCCTGCGCCTGCCGCTGTTGCTGCGCTTTCCCGACATCCTCGCCGATCGCCTGGCGCGCATGCAGACGGCCTTTGCCGAAGCGATGGAGGCCAACGGGTACGCCGGCCGCTACACCGCCGTGTACCCGATCAAGGTCAACCAGCAGCGCAGCGTGGTTGGGGAGCTGGCGCGCGCTGGCCGCGGTGCCGGCGCGGCCGGGTCCAGGACCGGATTTGGGCTGGAAGCCGGATCCAAACCGGAATTGATGGCGGTCCTTGCGCTGGCGCATCCGGGCAGCCGCGTCATCTGCAACGGCTACAAGGACCGTCAGTACGTGCGCCTGGCCCTGATCGGCCGCCGCCTTGGGCTGGATGTCGTCATCGTCATCGAGAAGCCATCCGAACTGGAGCACGTCATCGTCGAGTCCAGGGCGCTGGGCATCGAACCCCGGCTGGGGGTGCGCGTGCGCCTGGCATCCATTGGTGCCGGCAAATGGCAGAACACGGGGGGCGGCAAGGGCAAGTTCGGCCTGGGGCCGCGCCAGGTGCTGGCGCTGGTGGAACGCCTGGACGCGTGCGGCCTGACGCGGCACCTGAACGTGCTGCATTTCCACATGGGATCGCAGATTTCCAACGTGCGCGACATCGCGTCGGGCATGCGCGAGGCGATACGCCACTACATCGAGTTGCGCAAACGCGGCTTGCCGCTCGATACGCTCGACATCGGCGGCGGATTGGGCGTGGACTACGAAGGCACCCGTTCACGCAGCTTCAACTCCATCAACTATTCCATGGTCCAGTATGCGCATGCCGTGGTGCAGCCGCTGGCCGAGGCCTGCCGTGAACACGACATCCCGATGCCCGACATCGTCACCGAGGCCGGGCGCGCCATGACGGCGCATCATGCGGTGCTGGTGGTCGATGTCGGCGAAGTCGAAGCCGTTCCCGACGGCAGTGTGCCGCCACCGGCGGGTGACGAACCCGCCGTGGTGCGCCATCTGCGCGAGGTGCATGCGGCGCTCGACGAGCGCCCGCCGACCGAGCTTTACCATGAGGCGCGGTTTCACATCACCGAGGGCCAGGCGCTGTATGCGCTCGGTCAGCTCGATCTCGGCCAGCGTGCACGTCTCGACGACCTGTACTACGCCATCATGAAGGCGGTGCGCACGCGCCTGAATCCCGCCGAGCGTACCCATCGCGCGGTTCTCGACGAACTGGATGCGTGGCTCGTGGACAAGTACTTCGGCAATTTTTCCGTGTTCGAGTCGATACCTGACGTGTGGGCCATCGACCAGGTATTCCCGATCATGCCGATTGCGCGCCTGGACGAGGAACCGACGCGACGCGGCGTGCTGGTGGACGTCACCTGCGATTCGGATGGCCGCATCGACCATTACGTGGGCGCGGAAGGCCTGGACATGAGTCTGCCGCTGCACGCCCTGCGACCCGGTGAGCCTTATCGCCTGGGTGTTTTCATGGTCGGCGCCTATCAGGAAACCCTGGGCGACATCCACAACCTGTTCGGTGACACCGATGCCGTCAACGTGCGCCTGGACGGTGACGGCTGGCGTTTTGACCGGTCCCGCCGGGGGGATACGGCCAACTTGATGCTCGAGTACGTGGGCTACGACCTGGATGCCATGCGCCATGCCTATGCCGGAAAACTGGCCGCCGCGGGCGTCCACGAGGCGGCTGCGGTGGCTTTGCAGGCGGAGCTGGAGGCGGGTTTGACCGCCTACACGTATCTGCAGTGAGCGCAACGAGGGGGGTGGTTGCGTTCTCGTGGGTGCTTGGTTATGTGGCAAGGGGGTGTTGCGCCCTGTCGGGCGCTCGTTCATTTTCTTTGCTTGCCCAAAGAAAACGAACCAAAAGAAAGGG
>CAYOEF010000020.1:0-22166 GCA_964402805.1 uncultured Rhodanobacteraceae bacterium
CGGACTTGCGCATCACGCGGTCCTTGTCGTCACCGAAGTCGGTGCTGCGCAGCCACAGTGCGCCATCACGCTCGTAGGTGCGGCCGTGTGTCTCGAGGGTCCGCACGGTCTCTTCCACCTTGCCGTCCGCGTACAGCGAGGATTCCAGGAAATACACGTCGAACGCGACGCCGAATGCACGCAGGTCGGCATCCTGTTCACGGCGCAACCAGGCCACCGCGAAGCGGCGGATGGAGTCGAGGTCGGTAACGTCGCCATTTGCCGTGACCTCGCCGTCAGGCGTGGTGATGCTGGCGCGATCGAGGAACCCGCGCGCCACCTCGGCGATATACTCGCCGCGGTAGCCGTCTTCGGGCCAGCCCGCCTCGCCTGGTGTGATGCCGCGGGCACGTGCCTGCACCGACAGGGCCAGGTTGCGGATCTGGACACCCGCGTCGTTGTAGTAGAACTCACGTTTGACGTTCCAGCCGCTGGCATCGAGCAGTCGTGCGAGGCAGTCGCCGATGGCGGCGGCGCGCCCGTGGCCGACGTGCAGTGGCCCGGTCGGATTGGCCGAGACAAATTCGATGCCCACGGTGGTTCCGCCGCCACTGTCGTTGCGACCGTATGCATCGCCCGCGTCGAGTATGCGGGTGATTTCGGCATGCCACGCATCGCGGGTCAGGAAGAAGTTGATGAAGCCCGGTCCGGCCACTTCGGCGCGTTCCACCAGGGGACTGTCCGGCAACGCCGCCACCAGTGCCTGGGCCAACTCGCGCGGCCTGGCGCGCGCGGCGCGCGCCAACAACATGGCCAGGTTGCAGGCAAAGTCGCCGTGCTCGCGCGAGCGGGTGCGCTCGATGGTGAAATCGGGCGTTGCCACGTCCGCGGGCACGCCCTGTTGGTGGCGCACGGCCTCGAGGGCCGACAGCACCAGCGTATGCAGCGAAGCTTTCACGATGCGCCGTGGTCGGTGTGGAGAATAGGGCATGCTAGCAGGCATCTTCGCCGCACGGGAGGGGACAAGTCTGTGGATAACTTTGTGGGAAACTGTTTCCGACCCGTGCCGGCGTGCCGGATTGAACCCGGCAAGATTACGGTGATCTGTAAAAGGTTCTTGCAGATCAGAGTGTTCCAACATGCTCATGTGCATGTTGTCGAAAACCCGGGTGTAACTTTCGCCAGACCGGCGTGTGCATAACTCGTACCTTGTGTCGGCGCGGGCGGTCACGCGCTGTTGTGCAGCTTGGTGCTGATCCCGTCCAGCGGGACCGACGGCGATTGCTTCACGGTCCTGAGCACGAAGCTGGAGTTGACGTCCGCCACGCCGCTGATATTGAGCAGGCGGTCCAGCAGGAAGCGCGAGAAATGTTCGAGATCGGCAACGTAGACGTGGAGCAGGTAGTCCATGTCTCCGGTCAGTGCATGGCAGGTGACGACCTCGTTCCAGGTGCCAATGGCCTGCGCGAATGCCTCGATGGTCGCCGTGTCGTGCTGTTTGAGCTGCACGCGTACGAATGCCTGCAGGCCCAGTCCGACGGCCCGCGCATCGATCAGCGTGGTGTAGCCGGCGATGATGCCGGCGCGTTCCAGTTGCTGTACGCGGCGCAGGCATGCCGAAGCCGACAGGTTCACCTTTGCGGCCAGCCGGGCGTTGGTCATGCGCCCGTCAGCCTGCATCAGCGCAAGGATACGAATGTCGATTCGGTCCAGCATCATGGAGGAATAGTGCGTGTCACAGGAATCGTGCGCATGATTCGTGTGTTCTGTGCGATTAGTGTGGCACAAACGACAGCACCTTGCCCGGGGAACGCGTTAGGCTGAGCGCGTGTGGCAAAGAGGCGATCCTGTAATGAACGGCCAACCCCGGCGCGTGGAATACCGGCGCACTGACCGTGGAGTCACCCCGGTCTTCACCACGGCGGTCATCGAACAACCCTGGGAGCGCTACGGCGCAGTCGACCACGCCGTCTGGCGGGAGCTGTTCACGCGCCAGCGCGAGGTGTTGCGCGGACGGATCTGCGACGCGTTTGTCGAGGCCCGCGACCTGCTCGGGATGAGCGCCAACGCCATCCCGCGTTTTGGCGACCTGAATCCCATCCTGGCCGCGGCGACTGGCTGGACGCTGGTCGCGGTGGAGGGATTGATGCCGGAGGAGGCGTTTTTCGGGCTTCTCGCGCGGCGCCGGTTCCCGGTGACCTGGTGGATTCGGCGGCGCGACCAGATCGATTACATTTCCGAACCCGACCTGTTCCACGATCTTTTCGGGCACGTGCCGTTGTTGATGAATCCCGTCTTTGCCGACTACATGCAAGCCTACGGGCGCGGCGGACTCAAGGCGCGGGAGATCGGGCGGCAGGCCCTGGCCAACCTGACGCGGCTTTATTGGTACACCGTGGAATTCGGTCTCATCCGCACTCCCGGTGGCCTTCGCATCTACGGCTCGGGCATTGCCAGTTCGAAAGCCGAGTCGATGTATGCGCTGGAATCGCCAGTCCCGAGCCGGATCGGCTTTGATCTGGAACGCATCATGCGCACGCGCTACCGCAGCGACAGGTTCCAGCAGACCTATTTCATCATCGACGACTTCCAGCAGTTGTTCGAGGCCACCCGACCGGATTTCGTGCCGCTGTATGCGCGACTCAGGGACAAGCCACCGATTCGCATCGGTGAGGTGTGCGCGGACGATGAGGTGTTCCAGCGCGGCACGGGCGCCGGTTTTGCAAACGCCGTGAACGGCTGACGGGCGCCGGCGGCGCGATCATCGGCCGGCGACGCCACGTGCAACGCGAATCATCGCCGCCAGGCTCTTTTCCACGTCGGCGTCCGTGGTGGTCCAGGACGCGACACTGATGCGCATTGCGGCGCGGCCTTTCCACTGCGTGCCGCCGCACCAGCAGGTGCCTTCGGCCTGGATCGCGGCGATTGCGCACTGCGTCGCCACATCGTCGCCAAACGACACCAGCACCTGGTTCAGCACGACGTCGTTGAGGATCACGCAACCGGCTTCGCGCAGCCCGTCGGCGAAGCGCCGCGCGTGTCGACAGCAACGCGCGACGAGCTGGCCGAGGCCGTCCCTGCCCAGTGTGCGCAGCGCGGCGTAGACCGGCACTGCACGCGCGCGACGCGACTCCTCCGGCACATAGGCGTGGCCGTCGCGCGTACCGGGTTCGCGCGTGATATAGGGCGCCTGCAGGCGCATGGCGCTGCGTTGCGCCTGCGGATGCGCACACAGGGCGATGCCGCAGTCATATGGCACGTTCAGCCATTTGTGCGCATCGGCGGCGATCGAATCGGCCCTGGCGATGGCCCCGAACAGGTGGCGATGCGCGGGATTCGCCACGGCCCACAGTCCAACCGCGCCGTCAACGTGAAGCCAGGCGCCGTGTCGTGCGCAGACGGTGGCGATGGCGTCGAGCGGATCAAACGCGCCGGTGTTGACGTTGCCCGCCTGCGCACAAACGATGCATGGGCCGGCATGGCCATCGAGCGCCGCGGCAAGGGCCTCGGGGCGGATGCGGCCCTCGGCGTCGGTCGGCACGGGATGTGTGCACGCGTCGCCAAGGCCGAGCAGGCGCAGGGCGATCGCGACGGAATAGTGTGCCTCGTCGCTGACGACCACCGTGACAGGAGGCGCACCGGCGAGGCCCTGGTGCTCCACATCCCAGCCGACCGCGGCCAGCACATGGTGGCGCGCGGCGGCCAGCGCGGTGAAATTGGCCATGGTGCCGCCGGTGACGAAGCCGGCGCTCCACGTCCGCGGCAGGCCGACGAGGTCGCACAACCAGTTGCCCGTCACCTCTTCAACCACCGCGACGAAGGGAGACATCGCGTGCACGGCCGTGTTCTGGTCCCAGGCGCTGACCAGCCAGTCCGCAGCCGTGGCGACCGGCAGGCTGCTGCCGGTGACGAATCCGAAGTAGCGCGGCCCCTGGCTTGCCGTAGTGCCCGTGCGTGCGACGTTGGCCAGGGCGTCGATGACGCTGGTCGCGTCTTCACCGTGCACGGGCAACGTGATGGCCAGTTCGTCGAGCAGCTTGTTGATACTGGCGGTGGCGTGGACGGGCCGGTCGCCGATCTCGTCCAGGTAGCGTTGGCTGTGGGCGGCGGCCTGTTGCAGCAAGAGGTGCCTGTCGGTCATATGACCAGCCTCCCGTGGATGTGTGCCGCGTTCGTGATGCGCGAAGCCGGTGCGGCAGCCCGGTTCATGCACCGCAAGTGGTCATGGTCCGGGTCGGGTTTCCGTAAACCGGCAAACTTCAAGGCGACAAGGCCCGGTCCGCCATGGACCAGGCCTTGTCGTGCCAGCCTGCGGCGTCGAATGCCGCCGCGTGCCGTCGGTTACAGACCCTTGGACGGATCGAACACGCGCACGGTGACGATCTTGCCGTCCTTGATGGCCCATTCGGCGAAGGAGTTGGAAACGTCGCCGTTCTTGTCGAAGTCTTCCTGGCCGGCGGCACCAGTCCAGTTGATCTTCTTGCCTTCCTTGATCAGCTTCACGGCCTTGGCCCATTGCCCCGGGGTGACCTCGACGCCGGGAGGTGCGCTGACTTCATGCAACGCATCGCGTATGGCCGCACCATCCGTGGTGGTGCCGGCCTTCTCGGCCGCCAGCGCCAGCAGGTAAACGGCATCGTAGGACGTATCGATGTACGGCTGCGGTACCAGCTCGCCATACTTCGCCTTGTACGCCGCCTCGAAGTACTTGGCCGCGGGCGTGCCCGTCGGCGCCTGGGCCGCCGTACCGAACGAGCCGTTCATGTACTTGGCCCCCAGTTGCTGGATCACCTTCTCCGATTTCATGCCATCGGTGAAGATGAACTTGGTGAACATGCCGCCTTCCAGCGATTGGCGCAGGACGGTATTGCCGTCACCGACATAGGCGATCAGGAGCAGGTAGGGTGTGCTCCCGTCTCCCCACGCCTTCTGGAGCGCGGCGCGATAGGATGCCTGCTTGGGCTCGTACGGCACGGTATGCGTGACGCTGCCGCCCAGCTTCTTGAACGACTTGGTGAAGGCGTCCGCCAGGCCCTTGCCGTAGTCGTTGTTGACGTAGACGATCGCGACCTTGGAAATCTTGTGCGCGTGGGTCACCTCCGCCAGCGCCACGCCCTGGAACGCATCCGATGCCACCGTGCGGAACAGGTAGCCGCCGTCATCCAGCGTGGTAATGACCGGCGACGTGGATGCCGGGGAGATTTGCGGAATGTGCTTCGCCTTGGACACGCTCAGCGCGATCGGAATGGTGACGCCGCTCGAGAGTGCGCCCACGAATACCTTGGCATGATTGATGTTGGCAAGCTTGTTGGCCGCGGCCACGCCGGCTTGCGGCAAGGTTTGCGCGTCGGCGACGGTCAGGTCGATCGGCTGGCCGAGTACGCCGCCGGCCTTGTTGATCTCGTCGACGGCCAGCTTGACGCCCTTGACGCTGGTGGCGCCGTAGGCCTGTAGCGCACCGGTCATCGGCATGATCGCACCCAGCTTGAGCGGGGTTTGGTTGGCCGCCAGCGCGGACGTGCCAACCATGGCGAGCGATGACGCCAGGAGTGAAAGCAAGAGTTTTCTGACCATAATCACTAAACCTCACCTGGATTGAATTTCAGTCACGGCAACGAGGCCATGATGTTTGCGACTTGGAGTATGAACAGATCGGGCTGATGGCGTCAACTGTCACCGATGTTGCATCCGCCACCGCCTGTTTTCGCCTGTTTTCTCCGTGGACAATTGACATGCCGCTGGCAGGATTCGTCGCCCGCGGCGACAACAAGGCATGGGATGATTTACTTGCGCCAAATGGCGCCTTTTGTTGCGCCTGGAATGTGAACCACATAAAATCCGGCATCGGCTTGAAGCCACGGTGGCTTTCCGCGGGGCGCGTACTCCTTGATCGAGATCGACGACGTATCCAAGGCCTTTGGCGGCATCAAGGCCGTCAACGGCTGCTCCTTCCGCATTGGAAAGGGCACCATCACAGGGTTGATCGGCCCCAATGGTGCCGGCAAATCCACCTTGTTCAGCATCGTCGCCGGATTCCAGCGACCCGACAGCGGCAACATCACGCTCGAGGGACGCTCCATCGTGGGCGTGCCGCCTTACCGCCTGTTCCATTACGGCCTGGTCCGCACGTTCCAAACGCCACACGAGTTTTCGGGCATGACCGTGCGCGAGAATCTGATGCTGGTTCCGCCCGGCCAGCATGGGGAAAATGTTTTTCAGAGCTGGCTGCGCTGGGGCCGCGTCAAACGCGAGAGCGCCGAGATCCTCGACAAGGTCGACGAGGTCCTGACGTTCCTGAAGCTCGCGCCACTGGCCGACGAACAGGCCGGCAATCTCTCCGGCGGCCAAAAAAAGTTGCTGGAACTGGGGCGCACCATGATGACCGATGCCCGCGTGGTCCTCCTGGACGAGCCCGGCGCCGGCGTCAACCCCACGCTCAAGGTGGCCCTGTCCGACTCGATCCGGCGGCTCAACCGGGAGCGCGGCTATACTTTCTGCCTGATCGAGCACGACATGGAACTGATCGCCGAATTGTGCGACCCGGTAGTGTGCATGGCGAATGGCCGCGTCATCGCCGAAGGGCCCATGGCCGAAGTGCGCGCCAATGAGCAGGTGCGCAGCGCCTACCTTGGGGAAAGGCCCGTCGAAACGGCCCCCACCACACCCGCGAATCCGGCGCCATGAGCCTGCTTGAAATCAAGGACGTCCATGGCGGCTACGGTGGCGGAGACATCCTCAACGGTGTCAGCCTGCACATGGACGCTCACGACGTGGTGGCCATCGTCGGGCCCAACGGCGCCGGCAAGTCGACGCTGATGAAATCGGCTTTCGGCCTGGTCAAAATCCATACCGGCCAGGTGATTTTCGATGGTGAGGACATCACCCGGCTGAGCGCGGACAAAATCGTGCGCCGCGGCATTTCCTACGTGCCGCAGGAGAAGAATGTCTTTCCCTCGCTCAGTGTCGAGGAAAACCTCGAAATCGGGGGATATACCCTCAAGGGCAGCCTGCGGCCGCGCATGGACGGCATCTACGAGCTTTTCCCGCGCCTGGCCGAACGCCGGCGCCAGGCAGCCGGCTCGATGTCCGGCGGCGAGCGGCAAATGGTCGCCATGGGCCGCGCACTCATGCTTGATCCGAAACTGTTGCTGCTCGATGAGCCAACGGCTGGCCTGTCGCCGGCGTATATCGACCAGACGTTCGAAAACGTCAAGCGCATCAATGCGCGCGGCGTGGGGATCCTCATGGTGGAGCAGAACGCCAAGCAGGCATTGGCGATAGCCAGTCGCGGCTATGTGCTCACCAACGGACGCAACCGCCACGAGGATACGGGGGCCGGGCTGCTGGCCAATCGCGAAGTGGCCGAAATGTTTCTCGGGGGCTGAACCGGCATATGGCGACCGACCTTCTTCAACTGTTCTGGTATGCGTTGGTCTATGGCGCGGTGACGGCGCTCGGTGCCATCGGCGTCTCGCTCGTGTACGGCATCCTGCGCTTTGCCAACTTCGCCCAGGGCGACCTGATGACGACCGGCGCCTACATTGCGTTCGCGTTCGTCACGGGTCTCGGCTGGTCGGTTTGGGAGGCACTGGTTCCCGCGGCCATCTTGACCGGCGTCATCGCGGTCATACTGGACCGGCTCTTCTACAAGCGCCTGCGGTCTTCGCCGGTCATCCTGCTGATCGCCTCCTTCGGCGCCGGGCTCATCCTGCGGGCGTTGGTGCAGATATTCTTCGGGCCGGACAACCACGCCTACGAAAGCGGCATCAGCATCCCGTTCCGCGTGGCCGGCGTCGTCGTGACGCCCGACAGCGTATTGGTGCTGGTGGCGGCGATCATCATGGTGGTGCTGGTGCACCTGTTCCTGGCCCACACACGCATGGGCAAGTCCATGCGCGCCATGAGCGACAACGTGGACCTGGCCCTCGTATCGGGCATTCCCGCCGAACGCGTGATCATGTTGACGTGGATCATCGGTGGCGGCGTGCTGGCTGCCGTGGGCGGCGTGCTGTTGGGACTCAATACGCAGTTGCGCCCGCCGATGGGCTTCCAGCTCCTGCTGCCCATTTTCGCCGCCGCCATCGTCGGGGGCATCGGCAGGCCCTATGGTGCAATCCTCGGTGCCCTGATCATCAGCCTGGCCATGCAATATTCCACCTTGTTCCTGTCGCCGGCCTACGAGCCCGCGGTCGCGTTCGCGATCATGTTGATCGTGTTGATCGTGCGTCCGGAAGGCTTGTTCAAGGGGGTGATGTAATGGATATCACCGGCATTCTCGATTACGCACTGTTCTTCCTCACCTTCGCAAGTGTGTACGCCATATTGACGCTGGCCCTGAATATCCAGTGGGGCGTGTCGGGGGTTTTCAACCTGGGTATTGCCGGCTTTTTCGCCGTTGGCGCTTATACGAGCGCCATTTTGTGTACGCCGCCGAGTCCGGATTATCTGGGCGGATTCAACATGCCGATTTTCGTCGGTGCGATCGCGGCCATGGTCACGTCCGGCATCGTCGGGTACATCATCGGCGTCATTACCGTACGCTTGCGTGCCGATTACCTGGCCATCGCCAGCGTGGGCGTCGCCGGCATCATCCGGCTGGTATTGAAGAACGAGGAATGGCTGACCAACGGCGTGCGCGGCATTCCCGGCATCCCGGCACCGTTTGGCGGCCAACCGGTCCTGGTGCTGATACTGCTGCTCGTGCTGGTTGCCATCGTCTACTTCCTGGTCGAGCGCGCCTGGCGGTCGCCCTGGGGACGGGTATTGCGCGCGCAGCGCGAAAACGAGGATGGCACCATCGCGGCCGGCAAGAACACCAACCGCTTCCGCCTGCAGTCGTTCGTGATCGGCTGCGCATTGATGGGGCTGGCCGGCGCCATGTACGCCAACTTCATCGGTTTCATTACGCCCCAGGCGTTCATGCCGCTGTACGGTACCTTTCTCGTGTGGGTCATGCTGATCTGCGGCGGCAGCGGCAATACGCTGGGCGCCCTCGTTGGCGGCTTCGGTATCTGGCTGGTATGGTCGGGGACGCAGATATTGACCGACGTGCTTCCCGCCAGCATGGCCACCCAGGCCGGCGCCATCCGCATCCTCCTGATCGGCGTGCTGCTGGAGGTCGTGCTGCTGCTGCGCCCGCAGGGGCTGATTCCGGAAAAGAAGTCGGCGCTGCCAGCACGGCGCGTCAAAAAGGGCTCCTGAACGGCGGTCCGGGCCACCGTAGCGCGTTGGTCTATAGTGGGGCCAGGCAATCCCGAGCTGTAAAGGCGGCCATGACCAACGCGCTTGCCGGCGCAAAGAGCCCGTACCTGCGGGCGCACGCCCTGAATCCCGTCGACTGGTATCCGTGGGGCGAGCAGGCACTCGAACTCGCGCGGCGCGAACAGCGGCCGCTGTTCGTGTCCGTCGGCTATTTTGCGTGCCACTGGTGCCATGTCATGGCGCGCGAGGCCTTCAGCGACGCCGCCATCGCAAAGCTCCTGAACGCGCATTTCGTGAGCATCAAGGTCGATCGCGAGGAGCGGCCGGATATCGACCATGTCCTGCAGATCGCGCACCAGGCACTTACCGGGGGCGGTGGCGGATGGCCCCTGTCGGTGTTCCTGGAACCCGAATCGCTTACGCCATTTTTCACCGGCACCTATTTTCCGTTGGCGCCGCGCTATGGCATGCCCGGATTCGGCACCGTGCTGGAGCGCGTCATCGCGGCGTGGACTGAACACCGTGCCGATCTCCTGGCGCAGGGGCAACGCGTGCAACGGCAGTTGACGGCGCGGTTCGGCCGCGACGCCGCCAGTGCGGACACCGTCACGGACATGGCGGGCATCGACGCCTTGCGGCGGCGTTTCGATGATGCCGTCGACCCGGTGAATGGCGGGTTTGGTCCTGGGCCAAAGTTTCCGCATTGTCCCGCGCTCACCTTCCTGCTGGCGCAAGGAGGCGGTCCGGCACTGGAGCAAACCCTGGTCGCGATGGCTGATGGCGGGCTGCGCGACCACGTCGGCGGCGGCTTTTTCCGCTACACGGTGGACGCGGCCTGGCGGGTGCCGCATTTCGAGAAGATGCTGGCCGACAATGCACAGTTGCTTGCCATCTATGCGGAGGCGGCGGTGCGCAGCGGGTCCGGCAGGTGGCGTGACATCGCCCTCGAGACCGCGAACTTCATCGATGCCGAACTCATGCTTCCCGGTGGCGGCGCGGCCACCAGTCTCAACGCCGAGGCCGATGGCGTCGAAGGCGGCTTCTACCTGTGGGACCACAACAGCGCGCAAGCCATCGTCGGGGAACTAGAATGGCCGGCCTTTGCACATGCGTTCGGGCTCGATGTGGCGCCGCAGGTCGACGGCCACTGGCATCTTGCGCGTCATGCGGGCGACGCTGCACGGCAGGACTTCACCGACGCCCTGGCGCGCCTTGCGAAGGCGCGCGCGCAACGTACCCGGCCCGGGCGCGACGACAAACGCCTCACCGGCCTCAATGCCCTGCTGGTGACGGCACTGGCGCACGCGTCGCTGTGGCTGGATGCGCCCGAACTTGGCGAACGCGCGCGGGCCATTCTCGCCAACCTCGTGGGTACGGCCGTGGAAGGCGACCAGGTCTATGCCTGTGCATTCGACGGAGTCCCTTACCAGCAAGGGTTCCTGGGCGATTACGCGTTCCTTGCCGAAGCGGCACTGGCGGTCGCCGCCCTCGGCGATGGCGCCGGCAACGTGGTCCTGGCGCGACGGCTGGCGGATGCCATGTGGGCCCGGTTCCACACACCCGGTGGTGGCCTGGCGCAGACGGATGCCGCGGTCGTGCCATTGCTGTATCGGGCGCGCGCCTACGCGGACGACGTCACGCCCTCGGCCGCCAGCGTTGCGGTACGCGTCCTCGCGCAACTCGGCCACGTCCTCGCCGAGCCGGCTTATCTCGACCACGCCGAAGCCGTGCTTCGCGCGGCGCGACACGACATGGAGCAGGTGCCCGATGTGCACGCCGGCCTGTTCGGCGCCCTGTCGCAATGGCAGGCACCGCCTCCGCTGGTAGTGCTGCGCGGTGGCGGCGATTTGCGTGGCTGGGCGGTGGAAGTGATGCAGGCTCATCCGGATGCGCAGTTGGTGTGGCTCGGTGCCGACGTCGGCGAGCCCACACTGGTGCGTTACGCCGCGCGTGCCGTGGGCGCGGCTTACGTCTGCCACGGCATGGTGTGTTCGGCGCCGGTTACGCGGCAGTCCGAGTTGGCGAGCGCATTGGGTGACGCCGCGATGTGACGTTGCGCGGGTGGCAGACAGGGGCACGGCACGCCGTGCCCCTACCGAAGTCGTTGTTAAAAGCGGCGTTTCGCATACTCCCCAATGATGCGTGTAGGGGCACGGCGTGCCGTGCCCCAAATCCACCCTGCATGGGGTGGCGTCGGCGTGGGCGAGCGCTGCGCGCTAGAATGAACGCTTCTTTCGATACCGGTTGCCGGTCAAGGTGCGGCTGTGCGTAGCGTGCGAATCGTTGCGGTGGGTGCGCCACTTGAGATGCAGGAGATCGACGTGCCACAACCCGATGACGGTGAAATCCGGGTCAGGGTGGAAGCAGCCGGCATCTGTCATTCCGATGCGCATTACCGCGATGGTACCGGCGCGGTCGGCGGACTGCCGCTCACGCCGGGGCATGAGATTGCCGGTCGTGTCGATGCGGTGGGACCAGGTGTGCACCGGGTTGCCGTCGGCGACCGGGTGGCCTTGCATTACCTCGTCACCTGCGGCCGTTGCGATTACTGCGCACGGGGCATGGAACAGTTCTGCCGCAGCGCACGCATGCTCGGCAAGGACATCGACGGCGGCTATGCCGAGTACGTCGTGGTACCGGCGTGCAACGCGATCCCGATCGCCGATGGCGTCAGTGCGCCGGAAGCGGCGATCATGATGTGCTCCAGCGCTACCGCGTTTCACGCCCTGCGTCGGGCGCGCGTGGTGGCCGGCGACCGCGTGGCGGTGTTCGGCGTGGGCGGCCTTGGCATGTCGGCGGTGCAACTGGCTCGGGCCTGTGGCGCGACCGATGTTTTCGCCGTGGATGTGGATGCGGACAAGCTCGCTGCCGCAGCGCGCTACGGCGCCATTCCCATCGACGCGTCGGGAACGCCGCCCGACCGGCAACTGCGCGCCGCCACCGCGGGCCGTGGCGTGGATGTCGCGCTGGAATTCGCCGGCCGACCAGTCACCCAGCAGCAGGCCCTCGCCGCGCTTGCTCCGCACGGGCGCGTGGCCCTGGCGGGCATCACGCGCGAGGCGTTCGCCGTGGACAGTTACGCCCAGGTGATTGGCCGCGAAGCGGAGATCACGGGTGTTTCGGACCACCTGCGCAGTGAACTGGTCACCTTGATGGAATTCACCCGGCAGGGATTACTGGATCTCAAGAGCGTCATCGCCGAGCATGTCCCGCTGGATGCCGACGCGATCAACAGCCGCCTCGATGCGTTGGCGCAGTTCCATGGCCAGACCCGATCCGTGATCGTGCCCGGACGTTAGGCAATGGCGGCTGCACGTCCCCCCGGCAGGATGCGTGGACCCGGCTGCATGCCGCCGGCACCGCCATGCACGTGATCCGTTGCGTGGAATCGCCCGCGCGCGCCTTCCCGCTGAGTCAATAATGTCCTGCATGTCCCATGCCGCCGACCATTCCGCGGTACGCGTCGCCGCCATCGCCTGGTCGGGCCTGCTTGCCCTGGCGGTTGCCATGGGGATCGGACGCTTTGCCTTCACCCCGATCCTGCCGATGATGGAGGCCGACGCGGGCCTCACGCTCGCTGCCGCGGGTTGGCTGGCGGCCGCCAATTACCTGGGCTACTTGCTGGGTGCGCTGTGCGCCGCCCGCCTGACCTTGCCACAGGCCGTGCGTGGCGGCTTGTTGCTCATTGCCGTGGTGACGTTCGCAATGGGCGTGACGCACGTGTTTGCCGTACAGCTTGCGCTGCGCCTCGTCGCGGGCGTGGCCAGTGCATGGGTGCTGATCCATGTGTCGGCGTGGGCATTGGGCCAGCTCGCACGGCGCGGTCGCGCACGCATCAATGGCGTCGTGTTTGCGGGCGTCGGCGTCGGGATCGCAGCAGCCGGCCTGGCCGCGATGGCCACCATGCACGTGCACTGGGGATCGGATCACACTTGGCAGTTGTTCGGCGTGTTGTCGCTTGCGAGCGCGCTGGTGCTGTGGCCTGTCTTTGGTGGCGGCGGCACACCCCCTGCCGGCGCGGCGCCCGCGTCCCGGCTGCGCTGGGATGCGGACAAATGGCGCCTCGTGGCCTGCTACGGAGCCTTCGGCTTCGGCTACATCATCCCGGCCACCTTCCTGCCGGCGATGGCGCACCGCTACATCGGCAACCCCCTCGTGTTCGGCCTGGCGTGGCCGGTGTTCGGCGCAGCCTCTGCACTGTCCACGTGGTTGGTGGCAAGGTGGCTGGACGGCATCGACAACCGCAAGCTGTGGGCGGGCTCTTACGTGTTGATGGCTGTCGGCGTGGCACTGCCGGTGTTGTGGCCGGGCCTGGCGGCGATCCTGGTGGCGGCGTTGCTGGTCGGCGGCACGTTCATGCTCGACACCATGGCCGGCTTGCGCGAGGCGCGTGCCGTTGCCCCGGCGTCGGCAACGTCCTTCATTGCGGCCATGACGGCGGCCTTCGCATTGATGCAGATGCTGGGCCCGGTGGTCGTCAGCCTGGTCGCGCACCTGCGCTTCGGGTTTACGGCCGCATTGCTTGCCGCCGCCGTGGTGTTGCTGCTTGCCGCAGCCTCCTTGTGGCGTTCGGCCGGGACGGCCCGGGTCCGGGGCGGTGATGTGTTGCCGCCGTCAGGTCGCCGTGGCTGAGTCGTCCGCGTCGCGTTCGGCTTCGGCCAGAAGCCGGCCGATCGCCGCCCCCAGCGCGAGGTCGCCGACGTTGCCGAAGTGCTGTTCACGCAGATTTCCCATGGCATCGATCAACAACAGCGTCGGCGTGCCCTCCATCTGGTAGGCACGCATGGTCTGCGGCAGCGGATAATCCTCGCTGGGCGTATCGACCCCGACCGGGAAGGTATAGCGGTACTCGTACAGGAAAGCCTGCAGTGCCTGCGGATTCTGTTCCGCATGGTGCTCGAAGACCGTGTGCAGGCCGACGACTACCAGTTTGTCGGCCGGAAATGCATCGTGCACCTGCTGCATTTGTGGCAGCGCGCGGGTGGCGCAGCCCGGACACAGCATCTGGAAGGCGTGTGCGACGACGATGCGTCCATGCAGGTCTGGCAACGTCAGCGGTCGGGTGTTGAACCAGCGTGACACATGCCACGTGGGGGCGGGTCGGGACAGGAACATCGTGTGCGTCCGTGGATGGGTGTGTCACAACGGCGCACCCGGAGGGCCAGGACCAGTCTAGCGCAGCCGAAGTCGTTGTGCGCCGGGCCTTGTCGGCCCTGCAGCCAGGCGGCGACCTGGTAGGCGATGTGTTTGGGACACGCTGGCCGCGGGTTTACAATGGCATTCATGCCGCTGCGCAGGGACCGCCCTGCCAGCCGACTGTAAGGTGCGCGACGCCGCGCCCTACTACATGCCAGTGGCCGTGACTACCACGCGCATGCACCGGGCGCGCTCGCGTGCATTGTTTTTTGGCATGGCTATTGGAGATAACTCATGGCTCAGCGACTGAATTACGTCCAGGCATCCCCAGCCGGTTTCAAGGCACTGCGTGCGCTGCAGGAGCACGTCGAGAACTCCGGTCTCGAACACAAGCTGCTCGAACTGGTGAAGATGCGCGCATCGCAGATCAACGGTTGTGCGTATTGCCTCGACATGCATTCGAAGGACGCCCGTGCGGGCGGCGAAACCGAGCAACGCCTGTACCTGCTCAATGCATGGCGCGAGTCGCCGTTCTACTCCGCGCGCGAGCGCGCCGCGCTGGCCTGGACCGAGGCGCTCACGCGGGTGTCGAAACACAACATCGACGACGCCTTGTATGAGGAAGTCCACGCGCAATTCAACGATAAGGAACTGGTCGACCTGTCGCTCGCCATCATCGCCATCAACGGCTGGAACCGGTTGGCCATTCCGTTCCGTTCCGAGCCGGGGACCTACCAGCCAGCCGCCCGCAAGCAGAGCGCCTGACCACGTGATCCGCGCCGGCGTTGCGCGAGGCGTCGATCCGCGTCGTCGCGCAACGCCGGCGCCCGGTGATGACGCCACGTTGACGTGAGTCAAGACGCCATCGCCATGCCTGCGTAAGCTCGAACGCCATGATCCGGATCATGAGAGGCGGGCATGGCGACGTTTTACGTGCTGCTGGCGATTCACGTACTCAGCGTGGTGTGGTGGATAGGCGGCGTGGCCATGGTGACGGGCGTGCTGCTGCCCTTGTTCGGGCGGTTGCCCGCAGGCGAGCGGATCGAGCGGATCCGGGAACTGGAAAGCCGGTTCGCCAACCAGGCACGCGTGGCCGTCCTGCTCGTGGGCATCACGGGGTTCTGGATGCTGGCGCTCACCGGTGGTTTCGCACGGCTCGCATTCGCCCACGGCTGGTGGATCGACCTGATGTTGCTGGTGTGGGTGCTGTTCGTCATCATGCTGTTCGTGGCCGAACCACTGGGGCTACCGGCAAGGGTCGGTCTGATGCGCAGCCATCGCAAATTCCTGGCGGTGCACGCCGTCCTGCTGGTACTGGCGCTTGCCGCGATCGCCTGCGGCGTGGTGGGAGCCAAGGGCGGTTTTTGATGCGTGCGGCGTGAACGCAAGACGGCCCGCGTTCAACGCGGGCCGTCCCGTGAATGCGCGAACGTGGTTTACTCGGTCCACGCCATCGCGTCGTTCAGGTGATCCTTGACCGCATCGCCACGCAGTCGGGTCGCGTGCGCCAGCCACAGGATCAGCGCCGAGAAGATCGCCGTCACGAGGGTGACCCCCACCAGCCCGAGCGCACCCAGGTTGCCGGCATGCGCGCTGGGCTCGGGATAGCGTGACAGCCAGCTGATGAGCGTCAGCCCCGCCAGCCACACGATGACCCACATGCCGGGGCGCAACTCCACCTCCGGCGTGTGCTTGCCCCAGCCAATTTCCTGGATTGCGAACAGGATCAGGCCGAGCACGACCACGAGCATCAGTTTCCAGATGATGCCCCAACCCGACCAGATCACGATCAGGTTGGACGAAAGGAAGGCCAGGAACGGGATGATCCAGCCGCCGCCGAGGCGGAAGGGACGTTTGTGGTCGGGCAGTTCCCTGCGCAATGCCATCATCACTACCGGACCGGAACCGAACGACAACACGGTTGCGGCCGTCACCAGGGCGATGAGCTTCTGCCAGCCCGGGAAGGGCAGGAAGAAAACGCAGCACACGAAGAACGACAGGATCACGCTCACCCACGGCACGCCGCGCTCGTTGACCTTGCCCAGCGCCTTGGGGGCATTGCCGTTGCGCGCCATCGCATAGGACATGCGGGCAGTCAGCGTGGTGTAGATCAGGCCGGTGTCGCCGGGCGAGAAGAAGGCATCGATGTACAGCAATATCGCCAGCCACGACAGGCCGATGGGAATGGCCAGCGCCGCCAGTGGGCCAAATTGCAGCGCCCGATTGTCCAGGCCGCCCTGCAGCGCGGTGCCGATGTGCGACCAGCCACTGGCCAGCGCGCTGTCCGGCAGGATCCCGATGAAGGCGATCTGCAGCAGGACGTAAAGCACTCCGCAGATCAGCAGCGAGCCGATGATGGCAATTGGTACGTTGCGTTGCGGATTGCTCGTCTCACCAGCGAGTTCCACGCCCTGGCGGAACCCGAAGTAGGAAAACACCACACCCGCTGTCGCGATGGCGGAAAACACGCCGTGCCAGCCCAGTGGCGCGAAGCCGCCGAATTTCGTGTCCGTGAGGTGGCTGCCGTCGAAATGCGCCGACGACAGGAATGCGATGATCACCAGGGCGATGATGCCCAGCTTCCACCACACCAGCGCGTTGTTGATGCGCGCAAACCAGCGGATGCCCAGCGTGTTGATGATGCAAAACAGGAGCATCAGCGCGCAGGCGATGAAGAAGCCCGCCGTGGTGAGGACGGCGACGCCGTCTTTCAGTGTCTCAAGGAAGGGCAGGTAATTGGCCGCGTACTGCAGCGCCGCCTCCACTTCGACCGGCGCCACCGACGCGACGGCAATCCAGGTCACCCAACCCAGCGTGTAGCTGGCGAATGATCCGTGGGTGAAATGGGGATAGCGGATCACGCCGCCGGAAAGCGGAAACATCGTGCCCAGCTCGGAATAGCACAGGCCGATGAACAGAATCATGATGCCACCGAAGATCCATGAAAAGATCGCCGCCGGTCCCGCTTGCTCGGACGCGTACATGGCACCAAAAAGCCAGCCGGATCCGATGATGGAACCGACTGCCGTGAACAACAGGCCGATCAGACCCAGATGACGTTTGAGACGGCGGTCGCCTGTAGCGACCGCATTGACATCAGTTGATGTGGCGGACACGGTATTCTCCTCAAGTCGTTGAGGATCCCCCCACGGGATGAACGCGAAAACCCTACGTCAGGCCTGCGGAAAAGTAAACGACACAGTTCCGGTTTTGATACGTGCTCGCCGGCGGGACCGGCGACTCGCGTCGGGCCGGGACGCGACGACCCGGCGGGAATGGCCGAAAGCCGCATGTGCGGCCTCCTGCTTGCCGTTTGCCGGACGGCGGGTACGATGCACGTATCCTGGCGCCAGCGCCTGTTGCAGCGGAGGTATCGTGCAAGGAGACATGACATGACAAGGCCACTGCACGTGGTCATCCTGGCTGCCGGGGAAGGCAAGCGGATGAAGTCGCACACGGCCAAGGTCCTGTTGCCGCTGGCCGGGCGGCCCATGCTCGCGCACGTGCTGGAAACGGCGCGGGCGCTCGATCCGGCCGCCATCCACGTGGTGTATGGCCATCGTGGCGATGCGGTGCGGGCGGCGTTCGCACAGGCGGACGTCGCCTGGGTCGAACAGGCCCGCCAACGGGGCACCGGGCATGCGGTGCGCCTGGCCATGGCGGGTATTCCCGATACCGCCCGGATCGTCGTGCTCTATGGCGACGTGCCGCTGGTACGCGCGTGTTCCCTGGCAGGGCTCGTCGACGCCGCCGCCCCGCTGGCCGTACTCGCGGCCGAGCAGGTCGACCCGACCGGCTACGGACGCATCCTGCTGGACGCAGACGGTCGCGTACGTGCCATCGTCGAGGAACGCGACGCCACTCCCGCCGAACGCGCGATCCGCCTCACCAACACCGGCATGCTCGGCGCCAGCGCGGCGCGCCTGCGCCAGTGGGTGGAAAATCTCCGCAACGACAACACCCAGGGCGAGTACTACCTGACGGACGTCTTCGCCGCGGCGGCGGCTGCCGGCGAACCGGCGGCGTGCGTCCAGCTCCAGGACGCGTGCGAGGCCATGGGCGCCAACGACCCCATCCAACTGGCCACGCTCGAAGGCGTGTTTCGCCAGCGCTGCGCGCACAGGCTGCTCGAGGCCGGCGTACGCCTGGCCGATCCCGCGCGCTTCGACCAGCGCGGGAGCGTTGAAGCTGGGATGGACGTCGAAATCGATGTCGACGTGATCCTGGAAGGACACGTCACCCTGGGTGACGGTGTGCGCATCGGCCCCTTTTGCCGCCTGCGGGACGTCGAGCTGGGCGCGGGTACCGTGGTGCACGCCCATTGCGACCTGGAAGGTGCGCGCGTCGCGGATGATTGCCGCATTGGCCCGTACGCACGTTTGCGCCCCGGTACGCGGCTCGAACGGCAGGTGCACGTCGGCAACTTCGTGGAAACCAAGGCGACCCGGATCGACGCCGGCAGCAAGGCCAATCACCTGAGCTATCTGGGCGACAGCGAGGTTGGCGCCGGCACCAACATCGGCGCCGGTACGATCACCTGCAACTACGACGGGGTCCACAAGCATTCCACCCGCATCGGCGACGACGTGTTCGTCGGCTCCAACACCGCCCTCGTTGCCCCCGTGGTGGTGGGCAAAGGGGCCACCATCGGGGCCGGCTCGGTGGTCACGCGTGACGTGCCGCCGGGGGGATTGACCGTGGCGCGGGCACGGCAACGGGACATTGCCGACTGGAAGCGGCCGCGCAAGAAAGACCCGGGTGGACTCCCTTGACAGCCTGGCCCATCCGGGCGTGGATCTGCGTCATGGCGCGACCTGGGCGCGGTCCGGCATGAACACGCAAACGCATGCGCGGCCGGACGCTTGCACCACGGTCGCGCGCCGGCGGCAAACCGCGGGGCCGCGGGCCGTTCGTGGGACCCGGTTTGAGGTGCGCGCCCGGCGGGCGGCGAGGGTCGCGTGAGCCTGTTCGTCCATGTCGACAGCGGCATGCGTCGCGGCCCGCGCTGGGCGACGCCGCTGATCGTGGCGTTGTGCATCGCCTGCTTCGTGGTCTTGTCGTGGCTGCCTGCGGCGCAGGCGGTGGCGGTCGCGCGGCATTGGGGGACCGTGCCCGTGCGCCTGTTCAGTGGCACCGGCAGCTGGTGGCAGGCCTTTGTCGATCCGGACTGGGTGTGTCTTTTGACAAGCCTGTTCATTCACCTGTCGTGGATGCACCTTGCAGCCAACATGCTGTTCCTGATGATCTTCGGCCTGTCCGCGGAGCGCGCGATGGGATCAAGGCGCTTCCTGTGCCTGTTCCTGTTCAGCGGCGTGTTCGCCAACCTCATCGGGGCACTGACCCTGTCCACCGCCCACGCACCGATCATCGGGTGCAGCGGCGCGGTTTCAGCGGTCGTCGGCGTCTATCTGGTGCTGTTTCCGCATGCGCGCCTGGGCCTGGTGTTGCCGTTGGGGTTGTTCATGGAGTTCGTGCGTGTCCCGGCGTCGCTGCTGATAAGCCTGTGGGTGCTGCTGCAGTTGCTGTTCACCTACGCCGGGCCGAGCTTCGGCGCGGTGGTGTGGTGGAGCCACATCGCCGGTTTTCTGTTTGGCGTGGTGTTCGCGTTCGGCTCGCGACAAGCGGTACAGCGGCGCCGTTACCTGTAAGTTGGCATTGGACGGCGCCCAGGCGCACGGCCGGGCCGCTTGCTCAGGCTTCCAGCACGTCCGGTGGTGGCGGTGGCTGGTCGCGTCGCGTGGTCGCCGGCGCCGCGCCACCATAGTCCTGCCACGCCGCGTAAAGCAACGGGCCGGCGAACGCGTACAACGCCGTGAAAAGGCCCACCTGCACGACAAGGAGCCAGTGCGTGAGCATCAGCAGCATGGTCAGGAGCATGATGCCGATGAAAAGGACGACCGCGACCACGATCCACGCCGCGAGGCTGCGCCACACCTGCCGCACGCTGTAGGCCATGGCCGTGAACGCCGATTCACGTGTGAGTGCGACGCGCGGTATCGCAAGCACGGCGAAGGTCCACGCGACCAGGATGATCAGCACCGCCAGCGCGAGCCATAACGACATGTCGCCGCCCGTGAGCAGGGCCAGCGCGCGCCCGGGGTTTGCCTCCAGGGCGTGCACGTCGACGCCGGACTGGCTGACACGATGCAGCAAAGCCGTCGCGATGACCGTGACCGCCAGGATCTTCCCGGCGAGCAGCGGAAGGCACAACTTGAGGCCTTCGCTGCGTGTGTTGCGCCGTGCGAACAGCGCGAACAGCTGGCGGATGGCGGGGGTGCCGCCGGATGCGGCGGTGTGGGCGGCGGTCACGCTGCCTGCGACCAGCGCGGGACCGACGATGAGCAGCGCCAGGCCACCCAGCAGCGGGACCAGTTGGATGGCCGCCACGATCAAGCCCATCGGAAGGAATACGGACGGCCAGCGCCGGATCATGCGCACCGCCGCGACCAGCCAGGACCAGCCGCGGCTCGCCGGCACGCGCCGGGGAGCATCACTCATGCCGCGTTTTCCGTGGTGTCTCTCAGTTGCGGGCAGGCAAGGTCCGCGAAGCGGTACAGGAGCGACCTCGCATCCGGGGTATCGCGGACGGCGTCGAGCATGGCGGCGACGTCGCGGCCCTCCGCGCGCAGGGCGTCGGCGCGTACCCGGATGAATCCGCGCATGGCCTCGGCGCTGAATTCAGGATGCAACTGGGTCGAATACACGTTCGGCGTGTAGCGCAGGATGTGGTGCGGATCCAGCCTCGAGCGTGCCAGGACGGTCGTGTCGGGCGGGATTTCCAGCACACTCTGGCGATGGCTCGTCTGTGCCGGAAAATGGCGTGGCAGGCCATCCAGCAAGGCATCGCCGTGCGCGGCGTCGAGCAACTCGATGTCGCACGTGCCCATTTCGCGTCCCGCTGGCAGCTCGCCCACGCGGCCGCCCAGCGCATCGGCCATCAGCTGGTGTCCGTAACACACCCCGAGCAACGGCGTACGTGCATCCATGGCATTGCGGATCCAGCCGCCCAGGCGCTCGCTCCAATCCAGGTGATCGGTCACCATGGCCGCCGAGCCGCTGATGATGGCGCCACTGATGGACCGTGCATCGGGCAGGTCTTCGCCATGGATGGCATCGATGGTGCGCACGTGGTTGGGCGCAACGGCCATGCCGGCCCGGAACCACTGGTCGAAATCGCCCAGATGCTTGTGGGACGCCTCCGGGGCGTGCCCGGTGAGGATAATCAGGAACGGTTTCATGGGACCCTTGCAGCCTTTCGGACACAACATTGCATATTGTCCCATGGACAGCGTGATTATGCTGGCGTCCCGCGTGATCCGTGTGCCGGGACCGGCGGGTCGATTCAGGCCCCGGAAGCGGTGTCACGCGATCCGGCATGCGTGATGCGCGCGTTATACTAGCCCGCTTGTTCAAACTCCCGCGACTCATGCCCGCACCCACTTTCCAGCAATTGATCCAGACCCTGGGCCACTACTGGGGCGAACGCGGCTGCGTGCTGATGCAGCCGCTCGACACCGAAGTCGGGGCCGGGACCTTCCACCCGGCGACGTTCCTGCGTGCGCTCGGTCCCGAGCCGTGGGCCGCCGCCTACGTGCAGCCCTCGCGCCGCCCGGCCGACGGGCGCTATGGCGACAATCCCAACCGCCTGCAGCACTACTACCAGTACCAGGTGGTGATGAAACCCAACCCGGACGACCTGCAGGAACTGTATATCGGTTCCCTGCGGGCGCTGGGAATCGACCCGCTCGTGCACGACGTGCGCTTTGTCGAGGACAACTGGGAGTCGCCCACGCTGGGCGCCTGGGGCCTGGGCTGGGAAGTCTGGCTCAACGGCATGGAGATCACCCAGT